>CAZMDM010000456.1:0-9810 GCA_964564775.1 uncultured Desulfonema sp.
CGGTATTAGCGTCGCTTTCGCAACGTTATCCCCGATACGAAGGTAGATTACCCACATGTTACTCACCCGTGCGCCACTATACTCTCCGGGATTGCTCCCGGATTTCCCGTTCGACTTGCATGTGTTAGGCACGCCGCCAGCGTTCATTCTGAGCCAGGATCAAACTCTCCGCTTAAACTTCAAAAAATCAACGAAAAAACCGCTCAGACCTCACTGTCTGGTTCTCAAAGATCGGTATCTTTCCGGCTACCCCGGAAAAACAGAAAAGCGATCATACTTCTACACCATCCGCTTTTCCCTGTCAACTCTTTTTTTCTTTCCTCCGCTTTTTTCCCACAGCCCTAATTCGGAAAACCCTTTTCGCAACTGTGTGGGAAATCTTCCTTCCCAAAAGCAAACCCAGCTAATATATCCCAACCGGATCATCCTGTCAAGAAAAATTTTCCGCCTACCCGATTCTTTTTCGCAAACCTCTCTCCCGAAACTTCCTCACCGACAGAAAACCTCACCCTTCTATACCCTCATCGAAATTTTGTCAAGAAAAAAAATGAAAAATCAAAATATTTACAAAAGCACAATATTTCAGTATGATGATACTTTAATTAAAATCAGCCAATGATCGGAGGTTTGTCCATGCCAAATGTTCCCAATGATATAAAGATATTAGTGGTCGAAGATGCTATGACCATGAGAAAACTCGAAATCAAAACTCTGAAATCCCTCGGATTCGAACATATTGAGGAAGCCGGAGACGGAGAGGAAGCTATTCGGAAACTGGAACAAAGCACAGATATCAATTTTATTATCAGCGACTGGAACATGCCCAACAAAGGAGGGTATGAGCTTCTGTTATGGGTACGTGCCGATGAGCGATTCAAGGATATTCCGTTTCTGATGGCAACCGGTCAGGGAGAAATGCGTCAGGAAAAAAAAGCTATCGAAGCCGGTGTCAGCAGCTTTGTCGCCAAGCCTTTCAATGCGGACGAACTCAAAAACAAAATCGAAGAGGCGCTGGGAACCAGAAAAGAAGAAGCGTTTTCGGATATCGAAACCCGCCATCGGCAGACTTTTTCATCGGGCAAGATAAAACTCAGAATAGCCCATATTCAGATCACTGATCACCTGGTAGCCGGGGTCATCAATCATCTGATCTCAAAAAGAATGATGACACCGAGATATTTCGATATCGAGCTTCAGCGCATGAAAGGCTGGAATCTTGTCCGGGAAGCACTTGCCAAAGGCGTGGTAGATGCGGCATGTGTGCTTGCGCCGATTGCCATGGATCTGTTCAGCATGGGTGTTCCGATAAAACTGATTATTCTGACGCATAAAAACGGCAGCATTTTTGTCCGTAACCGACACGGATTATATGCAGAGCCGTATCAGAATTTTTTCAAAGGCAAATCTTTTTATATTCCGCATACCCTGTCGGTTCATCACATGCTGTGCCATATGTTTTTCAGCAAACTCGGCTTAAAATCCGGCGTTATGGGAGAAAAAGGAATCGATGTCAACTTTGAAGTGGTTGATCCGATTCTGATGCCGGAATTTCTGCATGCCAATCCCGAAAGCGGCGGATTTATGGTTGCTGAGCCGATCGGCACCAAAGCCATTGCATCCAATATCGCGGAACTCCAGTTTCTGTCCGGTGAATTGTGGGAACAGCATCCCTGCTGCGTGATTGCCATCCGAGACGAAATTATCGGAAAATACCCGGATGCGGTCTATGAATTTACCGATATGGTGGTTCAGGCAGGCAAATTCATCGAAAAAAAGCCTGAAACCGCTGCTGAAATCGCAGTTGCATTTCTGGATCCCGACAAAAAGCTGGGGCTGAAAGTGCCTTTGCTGAAAAATGTATTGAAAGAATCCAGAGGTATCAAATGCGGTGATCTGTATCCGGCAATCGAAGACCTGGACAGAATACAGCGATATATGCACAAAAATATGGGTATCGGCACACTGATCGATTTGGAAAAATTCATCGATATCCGATTCGCGGATGCCGCGTGTACGGACAGAAACCTGCGTCAAAAAATCTCAACGCTTCACGATGAAACCAATCTGGCAATTGAACTGCTCCATCGTGGAACCAGTGAGGATAAGAAAACCTCGAAAACCATGCTCAACAAAGAAGGGAAATATCTGACGTTCACTTTGGGCAATCAGGAGTTCGGAATCGATATTCTGAAAATCAGAGAAATCATAGGAATAGTTCCGATCCGTCCCGTGCCTCAGACCCCTTCATACATCAGAGGCGTGATCAATCTGAGAGGCAAAGTGATTCCGGTTATGGATCTGCGCCTGAGATTCGGTATGGAAGAACATGCCTACACAGATCGTACTTGTATTATCGTTTTGGAACATGATGCAAACGATAAAATGATGCTTATGGGTATTGCGGTGGATTCCGTGTCGGAAGTACTTTCGATGAAAGCTTCGGATATCGAAGATACGCCGTATTTCGGAGTCAACACCAACATCAAACACATCTTGGCGATTGCCAAACTCGAAAGCGGCGTGAAAATTTTGCTGGATATTGATTATGTTCTCAGCGGCTCCGGGAAAATCGTCATGGAGAACCTTTTCATGTAAAGCCGCCTATGTCGCTCAGAATAGAACATATTTCCAAAATTTTTTCTCTTCCGTCCGGGGATGTGCTGACCGTATTGAAGGATATCAGTTTTGTCGCTGAAGACGGGGATTTCGTAGTAGTGGTCGGAGAATCCGGATGCGGCAAATCTACTCTGCTCAATCTGATTGCCGGGCTTCTGCCGCTGACTTCCGGTGAAATATTTGCGGATAATCAGAAAGTTATAGGTACTCATCCGTCCCGATCCATTTTATTTCAGCAGCCCAGTCTTCTTCCCTGGCTAAATACCAAAGACAATATCGTATTCGGATGCAAACTCAGGGGTGAATTGAACAATCTCGAAGAACGATCTGAACAGCTTATTGAAATTATGGGATTATCAGGTTTTGAAAAGCATTATCCGCATGAACTTTCGGTCGGTATGGCGCAAAGAGCCTGTCTGGCAAGAGCATTAATGGGGCATCCCAAAATTCTGCTGCTGGATGAGCCTTTTGGTGCGCTGGACAGTATGAACCGAACCCGGCTACAGGAAGAACTGATCGAATTCTGGGCGGTTGAAAATTTCACAGTGATTTTCGTTACCCACGATATTGATGAAGCCATTGTTTTGGGGAATAAAATAGTGGTCTTGGGAGAGCGTCCGGCTCATATCATTGAAATATTTGAAAATAAAATGAACTATCCCCGCGATATTTTTCTGCCAGAATTTTTCGATCTCCGGGAAGAAATTCTTCATCGCTTACGCCAGGCGTCCGATCACTGACAGTCCATCCGGGAAAGCTTTTCCATAATTCCGGCACGTCTGAGTTGTTTCAAAAGCTCATCATCCGGCAGTTTGAGAATCTGTTTCAAGTATTCTCTGTGCTGCTCTATTGAAAAATGATAGAGGTTTTCGGCAATATTATGGCGGATTTTGAAATGCAGACGGGCAATTCGATTGACTTTTTCCCAGATATAGGTCAGACGTCCGTCAACAACCCCGTAAAATTCGATAGTTTTGCGGATCAGATCCACCTGACTTTTGAACAACGGCGGAAAACACTCTTTGAGTTCCTGATATAAAAACAAAAGTTTTTCAAGATACACCCGATCCGCCATCTGCGCCCAGAGATCGGCGACTGCCAGAATCTTGCCCATATCTTCGGCAACACGGGAAGACAGACGGATTTCGGAAATATCGGTCCACAAATCCGTGCAGGAGATCATATCCCGCCCTGCGGCAACTTCTTCCTCCGACATGCCGGTTGAGCGCCCGTAGTGTTCAAAAAAATCCATACTTCTCTGAACATGGGTGGCTGTAAACTTTGCGCCTGTTCCATCGGTATCACTGTCTTCCTGAATATATCCGACATCATGGAACAATGCAGCAATCAGCCCGATACTGATATACCGGTGTGTAAATTCATCGCCGTCCGAGACCGCTCCATGAATCAGTCTCATCATTGCCAGAAGCGTATCAGTGGTATGACGAAGATCGTGATATTCCGTATTGCAGGCTCGGTATCCCGGATATCTGCCTTCGAAAAGAGCAACGATCACATCGAATGCAGCAATCACAGCTTCCGTATCGAAATTCTGAGATATTAGGGCAAGAATTCCTTCAACTTCTTCGAGAACTTTCTGAGGTTCCTCGATCTGCAGCACGCTATAGAGTTCTCTGTCATCCATCGCTTCCTCCGTCAGGCTCAGATTTTCGGGGATAAAGCTTACGAACCTTTTCAACAATTCCAGAACGTTTTAAACAATCCCACAGTTCTCTGTCCGGCAGTTTCAGAATCTTCTGCAAATATTTTTTATGCCTGTTTATTGCCCTGTCATAGAGATTTTTGTCAATCCCCCACCGGCAGAGAAAATGCAGTCTCATATACTCATCTGTCTTACTCAGTGTTTTTCTCATGTATTCCATAACAAAATCAAAAAAACCAAGTGTTTTCCGAAGCAGGTCTTCTTCGCCGGAATAGTCGCCGAACTCGCCCTCTTTGAATTCATGATACAGAAATAAAAGTTTTTCCAGATACACCCGGTCGGACATCTGTGCCAGCACATCTGCCATAGTCAGAATTCTGCCCAGCAATTCACCTTCCGAAGATACAAAATCGTCTTGCGGAATATCTCTGCTGATATCGGTACAGGCAATCATGGCGCGCCCATCGGCAATTTCTTCCGCACTCATTCCGTATTTTCTGCCATACTCTCCGAACATATCCATGCTTCTGGGAATATGGATTTTGGTATATTTTGCGCCGGTTCCCTCATTGTCACTGTCTTCCTGAATATATCCGGCATCATGAAATAAAGCTGCTGTCAGACCAATATAGACCGAGCGTTCTGAAAATGTTTCACCATCAAGCCAAGCGCCGTGAATCAGACGAGCCATTGCCAGAAAAGTATCCCGGATATGAGAAAAATCATGATAATATGTGCTACACGCCTTATATCCGGGATAATTTCCGTTATACAATGCCACCGTATTCTCCACAGAGCTTCGGATATCGGCAAATTTCAGATGAGGAAATATCAGACCCAGAAGTTTCTCAACTTCCCGAACACTATCTTCCGGATTCTCCATCTGAAATATCGGGTAATCGTCTTTGGACGAATCGTTCATGGATCGAGCCTGATAATTTCCGCTTCCGCGACATGATTGTAAATACTCAGAATCGCTACAGATATCGGATAATCACTGCGCCGAGGTCCTGCACTGCCGGGATTCAGAAACAGCACACCATCTTTTCTTCCGATCTTGGGAAGATGCGTATGTCCGCTGATCACCACTTTGAATCCCGCTGTTTTCGGATCAGCATCCATATCATACAGATTATGAAGCATATATATCGGAATCCCGCGTGCTTCGAAAACTTCTGTCTGACGAAGCGATTGTCCCCATTCGCCCCTGTCCATATTGCCGCGTACCGCAATTACCGGGGCAATATTTTTCAACACTTCGATTACTTCGGGACAATCAATATCGCCTGCATGAGCGATCAGATCAACACCTTTGAAAAGTTCCCCGACCTTTTCTCGCAACAGCCCATGAGTATCCGAAATCACACCGATCCGCATCTTATTGTTCTGATGATCTTCGGACATATTGCCAATCCTTTACCGTTAGACACCGTGTTAAGAAGATAAAATTTTATTTCGGGATAATCAAGCAAAAAGCTCATTTGACAATCTGTTTTGCCATATTTTCAGCAGCTTTCATCAGATTTTCCTGCTTCAGCGCATCCCCCGCGTCCGACAGTCCGCATCCCCGGATCAGTTGATTATCCTTGAATCCGTACCACTTGAAAAACATATCGTAGCGCGGAAAAACATCGGCAAACATGCTTTCATCCGCCTGTCCCTGTGTCAGAATCATCAGCAATCTCTTGCCGGGTTTCAGGCGGCTGGGATTCGGATTGCTGAGATAATCTGGTTTGAGATACGAATAGCTGCGATCCACAAACCCTTTCATCTGGGATGTAATATCCCCATAGTAAATCGGAGATGCCAGAACCAGAATATCCGCATCCCGGACCGCATCCAGCACTGGCTCAAGATCGTCTTTCAGGACACAGCGATCCGATTTGGTCTTGCACCCCATACATGCCTGACAGCCGCGATAACTCAGCTTGTTCAGGACAAAGGTCCGAACCGATGCGCCGAGCTTTTCCGCCTCAGCCAGAAAACGATTGGCAATCGCGGCACTGTTTCCTTTGACTCTCGGGCTCCCGAATAAACAGACAATGTTCATATTTTTCCCCTTTCAATTTTACACTTTATACTTTGCATTTTGCACTTCAATATCCTCCACCGCCTTCCCCTCCGTAATCATCCGGTTTCTCAAACGGCGGAATACTTCCCACAAACGATTCCAGCATTCTCAGTTCGTCATCCGTATGGTTAGGGTGAGCAGATTCTCCAGCTTTTTCAATGAGTTTTTGTCCTGAAGCATAAATATAGCGGGGCATATTGTGGTGCTGAGACACAAGGTGTTCACGCTGATCCGGTCGGGTTTTGGAATGCAATTCCCCGGTTCCGTAGCATAAACAAAGATAAGAACGATCCGCTTCAGCCTCCGCGTAAAATCCGGTTCCCCGCACTCCGGCAACGGCTGTCGGCGTCTCGAGACGTTTGGAGCTGTTTCTGAAAACCGCCATCATTTTGCCGTTGATAAGCCGAAGCACATTGACCGCGCTTTCTTTGAATTTTTCCGAAGCATCGCTGCCCAACTCGAGCCGGGTATGATCGCGAAGCATATATACTTCTTTTCCCATGACAAAAATCGCAAGAGACGCGGCTATGGTAGTAATGATATCTCCGACTTTAAGCATTGCGCCGATCTGCGCCTCTGCATCGTTGATACGGACAGTTCCTTCAATTTTACGCATTCCCTGGGGATAGTCTTTGCTTCCCATAGCAAGCGATTTCCGGTTTGGAAAATACCCGCCTATCGCTGCAAATAAACCATAACCGATTGTTTTACAAATAAAAATTCTTCGATCTGTATCTATGCTCATATCCGATAGTCTCCGGTAGTTTTTTGAATTTTAACACGAGATTCGGGAAAGGAAAAGTATTTTGCGACAATATAATTTTTGCTTTTGCACTTTACACTTTGAAATCACCTGATAAACATGCTATGATTTTCAAAAAATCGGATCATAAGGAGAATATATGGACTTACGGGACAGATTGGGAGCTATCGGACCCAAACGGATCTTAGCCATAGACGGCGGCGGCATCAGAAGCCTGATCTCATTGGGATTTCTGGAGCAGATCGAAGCCCTGCTTCGGGAACGGCATAACAATCCCGATCTCAGGCTTTATCAATATTTCGATCTGATCGGCGGAACCAGTACCGGCGCGGTGCTTGCCGCAGGACTGGCTGTCGGCATGGATGTCGCGGAAATGAAACGATATTATATCAGGCTCTCCGACAAAACCTTTGTCAGAAGCTCTTTCAAACTATGGGAACTTCTTTTCAAAAAAGGTCCCATCGAAAGAGAACTGAACAAATTTTTTGCTGATATCACGCTCGGTTCTGCAGAAATACAGACCGGATTATGCGTGGCGACCAAGCGGGCAGATACCAACAGCATCAGATTATTTCTTAATCATCCCAAAGATGTATATTATTCGAGATTCGGCAATATTTTGCTCAGAGATATTCTGTATGCAAGTCTGGGTGGAAAATCCTTTCTGACACCCCGGAAAATTTCTCTGAGACCCGATGAAATCGCCGCGTTCACCGATGCCGGTGTCAGTGTGGTCAACAATCCCGCGTTTCAACTGTTTCAGGTGGCAGTGCTTCAGGGCTATCCGTTCCGATGGCCCATCGGCGAAAACCGTCTGCTGCTGGTTTCTGTCGGAACAGGCGTAATACAGCGCAGATTCCGGGTGGAAAAAATCACCCATAAACTTGAGCAGGACAATTGGAAATCTATGGTTCCGTTTCTGATGGCAGAAGAAGCCGGTCGTCAGACCCAGTTGATTTTGCAATATCTGTCAAGAAGCGCTACCCCCTGGGAAGTAGACCGGGAAGCCGGAAATTTAAGTCTGGATCTGCTGACGCCTGAGCCTGCATTATCTTATTTGCGCTATGATGTGCGGCTGAATCCCGAAGAGATGAAACGTCTGGGCTTTGAAAAAAGCGATGAACTGCTCGCTGAGTTGAGAGAAATGAAAATTCCCAAGCAAAGCGATATGCTGCTCAAAATCGGCGCGGCTGCAGCAAAATCAGCGATTTCCGAACATCATTTTCCGAAAGTGTTCGATCTGCCTGCACCTCAGCCCGAACAGATCGAGCAGATTATTCCCCGTGAGGAAAATGACACACCGATTTCTCCTGAGACGGAAAAGGAAGCATAATGGATATTGCATGGTATGTTTTACCCGCAGCATTTTTACTCGATCTGATCTTGGGCGATCCCCGATGGCTCCCGCATCCGATCCGATGGATGGGGAAAGCCATCGAGACCGCAGAACCGATATTCAGAAAACTGCCGATCCGTCTGAGTATTTCAGGCGCGATCTTTGCGTTATCTCTGATTCTGTCCTCGTTTGCAATCACGATGCTGATAATTGTGTTTGCAAAACTGATTCATCCGACATTCGGAAATATCATTGAAATCATTGTGATTTATTATGCAATTTCCGCATCGGGTCTGAAAAGTTCGGCTGCGGAAGTCTATGCTGCTTTGAAAAACAATGATCTGAGGCTTGCCAAACAAAAGCTTGCCATGATTGTGGGAAGAGATGTCGAGCCATTGTCCGAAGAAGGTGTTGCCCGTGCAGATGTGGAAACCTTCGCGGAAAATCGGGTGGATGGCGTGATTTCGCCTCTGGTTTATGCGGCTATCGGAGGCGCGCCGTTGGTTATGGCATATAAAATGATCAACACGCTGGATTCGATGGTCGGATATAAAAACGACAAATATCTGGATTTCGGAAAAGCGTCTGCTCGGATTGACGATGCAGCGAATTTTATTCCCGCGCGACTGTCGGTGCTGATTATTGCTCTTGCTGCTCAACTGCTGACCGGAGAAGGAAAATCCGCACTTCGAACCGGCTTTCAGCAAGGAAAGCAGCACGCCAGCCCCAATTCGGGATATTCGGAAGCCGCGTTTGCAGGCGTTTTGAAAATAAAGCTCGGCGGACCGAATCTGTATGACGGCAGACTGGTCGAAAAACCGTATATCGGCAGAGATTTCGGCGCAGTTACTATCGAACATATCCCCAAAGCCTGCGATCTGATGATCTGCTCATCGCTGATATGGCTTGTGATCGCGTGGGCGTGGACACTGTGCTGAGGAGAGGATATGAATACAAGCTCGGCAAAATTCGAGACAGGCGTCATTCATGGACGATTCCAAGTTCTGCATAACGATCATCTGAAATATCTTCTTGCCGGGAAAGCCTTATGCCGCCATATAGTCATCGGCATCACCAATCCCGATCCGGCAAGCACCCGGCAGGAATCTTCCGATCCCAAGCGGCACAGTCTGTTTGCAAATCCTCTGAGCTATTACGAGCGATATCTGCTGGTCAAAGCGGCAATGACAGAACACGGCATCGGATATGACGAATTTTCCATCGTCCCTCTGCCGATCAGTACGCCGGAATTGTATCGCTATTATGTGCCGATGGATGCGATCTTTTTTCTCACGATTTATGATGAGTGGGGCAGACAGAAACTGAACTATTTCAATTCATTGGGATTAAAACCTCATATT
>CAZMDM010000457.1:0-4363 GCA_964564775.1 uncultured Desulfonema sp.
GTCTCGTGGGAATAGCGGTATGTTTTTTTCTGATCACCGATCCCGCATGGGCAGCCGATGGCAGTAAAAACTGGCGTCCCACTTATGACATGGTGATGGCATGGGTCAATTTCATCATACTGGTCGTGCTGCTGGTGAAATTTCTCAAAACACCTATTGCGAATTTCTTATACGGTCAGCAGGAAAATGTTGCCCGTGAAATCCGTCAGTTGGAGCAGCAGAAAGAAAAAGTATCCGGCAAAATTCGGGATATGATGAAAGCACTGGATGACAGTGAAACTCATTTTGCAGAACTCAAAACGAAAATCATCAAACGGGGCGAAACCGAAAAACAGCACATTATTCAGGACGCGGAACAGCAGAGCCGCCTGATGATGGAAATGGCAAAACAGAAAGTGGCAGGACGTATTTTACAGGCAAAAGACGAATTCAAAGTCCGATTGGTGGAAGAAGCTATTGCCATTGCCGAAAAGAAACTGCCTGACATGATGACTGCTGATGACAACCAGAGGCTTGTGGAAAATTATCTGGCTGCGGCAGCATAAGAATTTTATTTTTTTATCGAAAAAGCCCGGCTCTTTTCGGAGTCGGGCTTTTTGTTTTGAAAAACATCATATTGTCTTGCATTTTTCAGCGAATATCTGTTAATGTACTCCGAAAAGTCAATTTTATGAATTTGGGGCAAAAGATGAGAACAAAACCCTTTGATATCGAACTTTTCAAAAATCCGTTTGTTTTGGGTGCTGTGGGCGTTTTGCTGCTGATAGGATTGGTAGCTGTTGCTTTTCCCAAAAAAAATAACAAGACCGAAAACCGTCTGGATAAGCTTGAAAGCAGGCTGACGGATATCGAAGAAATCCGCCTGAAAACCGCTCGGATCGAGGAACAGCGCAGCAATATCGAAATGCTGACAGATCGGGTCAGCAAACTGGAAACCGATATCAATATGCTGATCGAGAAGCTTGAGAAAAGATCGGAAATCCGAAAGGAAGCTTCCAAGCCTGCTGCTGCCAAACCGAATCCGCCCGCGTCGAAACCCAAAGTCGAAGCTGCAAAGCCCGCGCCGCATAAAGCAGATATTTCCAAAGCCCGCAAAAGCGGAGGACCGAAATATCACAAGGTCAAAGCTGGAGAAACTGTATATCAGATTGCCGGGCGCTACGGGCTGACTGTCAAGGAACTGCTCAGACTCAATCATCTGGGAAACAATCCGCGTCTTCAGCCGGAACAGCAACTGATCGTAGGTTATTAAGAATTGAGGATATTCAGATGACTGCCGAAACCGATGTCGTATTGATTTACTTTGAAGACAATCCGGTTGCGTTTGCCAGAGTGGAAAGCATTCTGCCGGACATTAAGCGTGATTGGTATCATGTTAAACTGCTTTTGCTCAAACTGCCTTTGCAGACTGTTACATGGATTTTGCGTGCTGCCTATATTGATGGCACCGAATTTACCATGAACGGCAAACGGATGCGGATCGAAAAAGTGATCTGCCCCGAAGAAGAGGCAATCGAACCCGAAGCTGACCCCAAACCCGAAAAAAAGGATTTGCCCAAATCTTCGGGAAAATCCAAAGTCATTTCCTTTCCGCTGCGAAAAAAAGCTCCGGTCAGTACCAGCGATGATGATGATGATGACGATCCGAGAAATATTGCATGACAATAGTTATTCACCGGTTCAGATTCCGGTGTCAGCGTTTCCGATTCGACTTCGAAAAGATCAAGCTTTCCGGTATTTACAGGGATATTTCCTGAAAGGCAATCTGAAATCGGATATGCGTATTTGTAATACGCTTTACTACTCCGCAAAGTACCAAAGAACCTCAAATATTTTCCGAATCTCGCGTACCCCGATTGAAATCCGAGCTTCTGTTACAGAGATACATGCACGGGTTTCAACCCGCGTAGTATTTCGGATTTGGGATAACATGAGAAAGTAAATTCGGGTCATAAATCGTTTCATCAGAATCCGATTTTAAAATTGCCGTTTTGCATTTAGCCTCTCAATATGATATACAATCCGATATTCGAATTCACTCTGAATCAGCGATATCCGACTCCATGAAAGGTGCATACTCATAATGACAAAGCAAGCCCAAACAGCGATTTCTCCCACGCGGGAAGAAGATTATTCCGAATGGTATCAGCAGGTCGTCAAAGCCTCCGATCTGGCAGACCGTTCGCCGGTCAGAGGCTGCATGGTAATCAAGCCCTGGGGCTATTCCCTGTGGGAAAACATCATGCGGGAATTGGACGATATGTTCAAAGCCACCGGCGTTAAAAATGCCTATTTTCCCTTGTTTATTCCTCTGAGTTTTCTGGAAAAAGAAGCCGAGCATGTGGAAGGATTTGCCAAAGAATGCGCGGTGGTTACGCATCATCGGCTTGAAAAAGGCGTGAGCGGCGGACTCGTGCCTGCCGGCGAACTGACCGAGCCTCTGGTCGTGCGTCCTACATCCGAAACTATTATCGGCGATTCTTTTTCCAAATGGATCAGTTCATACCGCGATCTACCATTGCTGATCAACCAGTGGTGCAATGTGGTGCGCTGGGAAATGCGTACCCGGATATTTCTGCGAACCAGCGAGTTTTTATGGCAGGAAGGGCATACGGTTCATGCCACTGCTCAGGATGCCATCGAGCGAACCGAAATGATGCTGGATGCTTATACAGATTTGGCGGAAAATTATCTGGCAATGCCGGTGATCAAAGGTCGGAAAACGCCTGCAGAGCGATTTCCCGGAGCAGTGGATACCATGTGCATCGAAGCCATGATGCAGGATAGAAAAGCTCTGCAAGCCGGAACATCCCATTTTCTGGGGCAGAATTTTGCCAAAGCCTCTCAGATCAGGTTTCAGAGTATGGAAGAAAAAGAAGAATATGCGTGGACAACCTCATGGGGCGCGTCTACCCGTCTGATCGGCGGTGTGATTATGATTCACGGCGATGATGACGGTATTGTTCTGCCGCCCAAAGTCGCGTCATCACATCTTGTGCTTCTGCCCATTACCCGAAAACCGGATGACAAGGCAAAAATCATGGAATTTACCCAAAATCTCGCCAAAGAAATTCGAAATACCCGCTATCATCATCGTCCGATCCGCGTGGAAATCGATGATCGGGATGTCGGCGGTGCCAGAGGCTGGGATTGGATCAAAAAAGGCATTCCGATCCGGGTGGAAATCGGTCCCAGAGATATTGCCGAAAATTCAGTGATGATTGCCAGACGCGATAAAGATCATCGCGAAAAAATCTCGTTGAAACGCGATGAGTTTGTCGCAAAACTTCCCGATATATTGGACGACATTCAGAAATCGCTGTTTGATAAAGCGCTCGGGTTTCGTAAAGCACATACAGTAAATATCGATGACAAAAAGGAATTTTATCGCTTTTTTACACCAAGAAATGAAGAAAAGCCCGAAATTCACGGCGGATTTGCCATGTCGCACTGGTGCGGTTCGGGAGACTGCGAGACTGCGATCAAACAGGATATGAGTGTTACTATCCGATGTATTCCGCTCAATGCCGAAGAGGAAAGTGGGCATTGCGTGTATTGCGGCAAGCCGAGCCGGAAACGGGTGATTTTTGCAAAGGCATATTGAGGCATGATTCGTATCACCGATATTATCGATAAAATTCAGGATCATGATCCTGATGCGGATATTGATCTTGTCAATAAGGCATATATTTACTCGGCAAGGGTTCACGAAGGACAGGTTCGTCTGTCCGGTGAACCCTATCTGAGCCATCCGCTGGAAGTGGCAGCGATTTTAGCGGATATGAATCTGGATTGTGTGAGTATTGCAGCAGGACTGCTCCATGACGTGATCGAGGATACCCATGCCACGCCCGAAGATATCGGAAAAATGTTCGGAGACGAGGTTCGGCATATTGTGGATGGAGTTACCAAACTCAGCAAAATGGAAGGCGGAAGTTCCGAAGAACGCCATGCCGGAAGCATCCGAAAAATGATTCTGGCAATGGCGGATGATATCCGGGTGATTCTGATCAAACTGGCTGACCGGATTCACAATATGCGAACTCTGTATTTTCATCCCAAAGAAGAAAAACGCAGGGAAATTTCACAAGAAACCTTAGATATTTACGCGCCTCTCGCGTCCCGATTGGGCATTTACTGGATGAAAAAAGAGCTGGAAGATACGTCATTTATGTATCTCATGCCCGAAGAATATGAGCGCATCAGAGTATTATTCGATAAAACCCAGCAACAGCATGAAGATTATATAGAAACCGTCAGAGTTTTTCCCAAAGAAAAAATGGAAAAGGCAGATATAGCCTGTGAGGTATCAGGACGTTACAGGCATTTTTACAGCATTTACCATAAAATGAAGCGTCAGAAA
>CAZMDM010000458.1:0-12484 GCA_964564775.1 uncultured Desulfonema sp.
GTCTGGTCTGTAACCGGAACATACACTCCGCCATGAAAGGAATTCCATATCCGGTACATCACATCTTTGTCATACGCCACGCTCGCCATCAGAATCGCCTGCTGGATGATTTCCTGATCCCGATCTCTGAGATTCCATAGCCAAGCGCAAGCCATGATGAGTGTCCATAACAGAATTAACCCCGCCCAATGGCGGAGATAAGTATTGTTTGTTTTCATTTCCATATCCCGATGTCTGTCAAGAGTGCAGTGTAAGAAATTTGTATCCATTAACACATTGCACGTAACACTTCTCTCAGTTTTTCGTATTCCTCTTCCGCTTTACCTATCAGAGAGCGAACTTTATCCGACTCGCCATTTTTTGCAAGAATTTCCATCTCGGCAAAAATATCGCTCAGTCTGTGAGCAGCCATCTGACGACAAGAACCTTTCAGAGAATGGGCATTGACTCTCGCCACATTCGCATCATTTTTATCGAGAGCGGACTTCAGTTCCGCAACCATTCCGGGAAAATATTGCATAAACGCGTCAATCATTTCTTTGCAAAGCGCTTCATCATAACCCACCAACTTCATCATTTCGGTTTTGTCAAATACTGTTTTTTCCGACATATTTTCCTCCAGTTGTGAGTTTTCTTTCTGTTTCGGAAAGCGGGAAAGCTGATTCCAGATTGCCTTGAGAAGCCTATCGGAACTGATCGGTTTGCTGATATAATCATTCATTCCTGCCTCAATGCAGCGATCCCTGTCGCTTTGCATGGCATGGGCAGTCATGGCGATGATCGGCACAGAGGAATTATTCCTTTGTGCATTTGCCTCTGCCTGTCGGATAATTTTTGTCGCCTCAATACCGTCCATTTCCGGCATCTGAATATCCATCAGAACAATATCATACGCAGTTGTCTGCATCGCTCGGATCGCTTCTTTGCCATTATTGACTGAATCTGCCTGAAATCCGAGTTTGTTTAGCAGATGAAGCGCAAGCTTTCGGTTGAGTTCGTTGTCTTCGACAAGCAGAATCCGGGCAGAAGTGTGACGTGTCAAGTGAAAAGTGTTCAGACTCTTTTCTTTCATAACACTTAACACGTTAACACTTTTCTCAAACGCTGCTGTGAACCAAAACTTCGAGCCTTTGCCTTCCTCACTTTCAACACCGATTTGTCCGTTCATTTTTTCCACAATTGCTTTTGCAATCGCAAGCCCCAGACCTGTTCCGCCGAATCTGCGGGTAACAGACGCGTCGGTCTGTGAGAATGCCTGAAACAAGCGATCCTGATGTTCTTTCGATATGCCGATGCCAGTGTCCGATATTTCAAAGTGCAAAGTGCAAAGTGAAGAGTAATCATTTTGCACTGTTAATTTTGAACTTTGCACTGTTATTCCTATGCTTCCTTTTTCTGTGAATTTGATAGCATTGTTCACAAGATTGAGCAGAACCTGACGCAATCTTGTCGGATCGCCGCGAAGAAATGACGGCAGATCGGAATCAATATGAGATGTCAGCCGGATACTTTTTTCTTCGGCTTTGAAACGCATCAGATTTATGACTTCTCCGACAATATCTTGCAGATTGAAATCGAGAATTTCCAACTCCAGTTTGCCGGCTTCGATTTTGGAAAAATCTAAAATATCGCTGATCAGAGTCAGCAGATGCTCGCTGCTTTTGAGCACATTTCCGAGATATTCGGTCTGAATCTGATTCAACTCGCCGACTTCTTTATTAAAAATGATTCTGCTGAAACCGATGATGGCATTGAGCGGTGTGCGGATTTCATGGCTCATCCGTGCAAGAAATTCGGATTTGGCACGGGTGGCAGCTTCCGCAGCTTCTTTGGCTTTTCTGCTTTCTTCTTCAGCCCGCTTGCGGTCGGTAATATCGCGGGCAATAATCTGAACAGCAGAATTTCCTTTGTAAATAAACGGAATTCCGACCACTTCGATATCGCACTCGGTTCCGTCCAGCCGGAGTATCTTTTGCTCATACACCGGAGACCTGCCTTCTTCTTCCAATAATTTTCTGATTCTGTTCTCTGTGATATCTTTTTGTGTTTTAACAACAAAATCCGTTACCGGCTTGCCGATGACCTGATCCGGGCATGTTGCGCCCACAAGCTTCGATCCGGCATCGTTGATGAAAACGATTATTCCCTGCTGATGGATAGAGATCAGATCGGGAAACAACTCCACGATGCGGCGGTAACGATCTTCACTCTCCTGTAATGCCTCTTCCGCCTCTCTGCGCTTCCGACTATGTCTGCGAATACTGAGCCATGTCAGACAGATTCCTCCGAGACCGAACATCCACAGACACAGATACCGAAAAATCAGAGTCCATTCATTCTGTCTGCGGATGGCTCTCAGATGCTCCAAGGGAACCGCCACACTGATGCCGCCGCGTATATCTCCTATTTTATATCCCTGATGACTGTGGCATTTCATACAGCTTTCTTCCATGTAAAAAGGAACCATCAGACGCATCAATTCTCTCTGATTCATAGTCTGTATTTCTGAAATCTCTTTTTCACCTTTTTCAAAAGATTTCAAAGCTTTAGATTCCCATTCATCCGGTGCGTTCTGAGGGCGTAAAGGCTTAATACTGGTGATACGTGCATAAATGTCATATCGGTCTTTGCTGATTTCATATACCTGACGGGTCATATATGCGGGATTCATCAGCGTCAGTTGCCTGCCGGATGGCGTGGCAATATCCCTTTCCGGAATATGGGACAGATAGGGATTCGGCGGAGTCCGATCTGTTACAGGGACATATACGCCGCCGTGCATCGAACTCCAAGCTCGATACATAATATCTTTGTGCAATGCCACGCGAGCCATCTGTCTGGATTCCTGATAAACTTCACTTGTTATATCCACCATATTCCATATCAATGCCGATGCAATGATAAGTGTCCATAAGATGGCAAGGGCAAGCATCAGCCGGGTATTTTCCGATTCATCGGTGGTCAGTTGCATAATTTTTCCTCTTTCCCGTAAATTCTCTTCATACTTCTCATTTCTCCTTTCTCACTTCGAACACTCTGAATCCCTGATTTCCGAAACAGTAAATCACATACTGAGAGATTTCGGCATTCGGATATTCGGATTTCAGACCTTCGACATATCCTGAAATCTGAAGCGTGTCTTCGTTTCTCAGGCGAAACTTCTTCACCGTTGTCTTCATTTTTTTCAATTCGGCATTTGAGAAATATTTGAATTCGATAACCATGCGTATTCCGGCAAATTTTTCATGGAATTTTCCCACGAATTCCAGATCGCTTCTGCCCTTGGGATAAGATCGCTCCACATTGAAGGTGAACCATTTGGAAATATACCGGCTACACAGCTCGAAAAATGTGGTGCGGTAGAAATTTTCATTAACCTGAGCGAAAACCACCTCCGGCAATTGAGAGACATACAGTTTCCAGTAATCCGCGAACAGTTTCGGCAGATCGAGGGTGTTCACAAAGTCCTGCATCATCTCGGCATACAGAGTGGAAACATCTATGTTGTGAATCTCATTGAAATATTCTACGAAAATCTCTTTCATGTTCAGATTCGGCAGCGTCAGATAGAACTCGTCCTTACGGGTCAGCATCCCGAGATAGAAAAACGAGATCGGAAAAAAGCTCTTATCGAAAAACCGGCTCATATCGAACTTTGTTACCAGATATCTGTCGTCATAGCGGATGATATTGTTCATCGTAAGCTGATTGACGAATTCTTCCGTATATCGCGGATCCGATCCGGTCAGTCTCCGTACCCATGAGATATCGGTTCTCAGGTTCATATCGGTCAGATGTGTCGGAATTGTCCTGTATTCGCAGAACCATTGCAGGAAATACATGAGAATTGTCGGATTGTAGAGCGATTCGCCATGCACATTGATAAAATGATAGCCGTTGTAGTGATTTCTGATGATATTATCTACCTCATGCCGGGTGGCGGGATCGATCCCGTAATCCCGATATACCTCATCCAGCAGATGATCCACCTCGCTCTGAGTGAAGCCCAGCATGGCTTCGAATTTCGGCTCCAGCGTGATGAACTTGGCAATATTGAAGCCCGATGCCAGATCGTCCATCGTGATCGGAAGAACGCCGGTGATGAACACATTCGCGATTGTCCCGGTTTTGCGCCCTTCTTTCAGCGTTTTGAAGAATGTCTTGAGAAAACTGTCATCCCGCGTCAGTTCGCGGTACAGATGATCTTTGCGGGATACGATCAGCTGATTGGCAAAGTTGTCGTATTCATCAATGATGACATAGAGACAAGGCAAGTCGGAATCGGATATGACTCTGAGAATATTTTTCAGGTTGTGGGATGCCTGCATGTCATGGTGTATCGCAACTTTGTCCTGAAACCATAGCGAATAGCGGCGGATAAGCCCCTGTAGTTCGGTATTGCAGACAAAATCGAAGCTTTTTTCAATATCCGCAATATCTCCGCCCGGATCAACCGTGGAAAAATCCAGATGCAACACGAAAAAAGAGTTTCTCAGAGGTGTCGGATGTTTTCCGATCCATGTATCTCCGAAAAGTCTGTCGAAGTCATCTTTCTGCCGGATGTTATAGTAGCATTCCAGAATCCGGCACCACAGCGATTTGCCGAATCTGCGCGGACGCAGAAATACCGGATTTTTCACGGTCTCTAGTTTTGCAATATAATCTGTTTTATCAATAAAATAGCCGTCTTCACCGACAACTTCCTCATAATTGGCATTTGCGTATAAGATTCGTTTTTTCATCATTCGTCTCCTTTTATTTTTCCGATCATGTCGGGAAACTCCGACATCAGTCTTTCTATGTCGCCCAAGTTGTTGCTCTGAGCTGCATCATATAAGGCAGTGCCGTAATCCGCCAGCTTTCCGAACTCGTATTTATTGGCAATATCCCTGATCTTATCGGCAAATGCAGCTATATCATCAATAAAAAACATATCACTGATTTCCTCCCATTCGGGAAGCAATCCGGTCAATATCTGAAGCATTTCAGAACGCTGTTCTTCCGAAATTTCCGAATCCGCATGACTATCATTACTCGGCACTTCTGCGTGATCTGCAATCTGATACGTCAGAAATTTTCTGAGTTCTTCGATAAGAGACATTTTTCTGATCGGCTTTCTCAGATATCCGTCAAACAGATTTCTGATTCTGTCTTCGCTGTCTTTCATGCCTGATGCTGTCAACGCAATGATCGGTATATCGCGCAGTTCGGGCGTGCTTTTGATGATTTCCGCAATTTCATAGCCACTTTTTTCGGGCATTCTTAATTCGGTTAATATCAGATTCGGTTTTCGGGGATTCAAGAGGTTCAGCAACGCCTCACCATTGTCTGCTTCCGCGAAAGTAATCGGCGAATTTTCGAGATACAGTTTGATCAGTTCCCGATTGTTTTGTAAGCTATCTGCAATCAGAATCAGCGCCGGATCAAAAACCACATCCGCATGATCGGATGCCGGAACTGCTGCTGTCATCGGAGCCGCAATCTGCATATCTGAAAATTCAATACGAAACACACTTCCCTGTCCCACTTTGCTGTGAACCGATATTTTTCCGTTCATTATCTCAGTCAGGCGTTTGGTAATCGTAAGCCCCAGACCTGTTCCGCCGTATTGTCTGACATTTTGTCCCTGCTGCTGGGCAAAACTTTCGAATATTCTATGCTGCTGATCTTCGGGAATACCGATGCCCGTATCTTCCACTTCCAGCGTAAGATCACATGTTGTACTTTGTATGTTGCACCTTGCACTGACGTTCACCTGTCCTTTGTGCGTGAATTTCAGCGCATTTCCCACCAGATTGATCAGAATCTGTCGGATTCTGACTTCATCCATCATCAGCGCATCGGGAATATCATCACCAATATCTGTCAGGATTTTCAGATTTTTCTCCTGTGCCTTGAAGAAAAATATCTGTTTGATTTCATTAAGTAAAATTTTTAGATTCACCGGCTCGTACTGAAGTTCCAGTTTTCCGGCTTCGATTTTGGAAAGATCGAGAATATCGTTGATAATGGTCAGCAATGCCTGTCCGCTGGAAAGAATGGTTTTCAGATAATTTTTTTCCGCGTCCGGCAGGGATTTGCCCAGCAGAATTTCGCTGAAACCGATAATCGCATTCATCGGGGTTCGGATTTCATGGCTCATATTTGCCAGAAATTCGGACTTGGCGCGATTTGCGGATTCTGCGGCAAGTCTTGCCTGTTCCAGTTCGGCTTCGCGCTGCTTCAACTGGGTCATGGCATCTTCCAGCGATCTGACCATCTGATTGAACGCTTCAGAAAATTCTCCCATAAAATCAACCTTCTGAGTAAAATCTCCTTTGGCAATCATCTGAGTCTGCCATGTCAGATGGCGCAGATTTGCCTGAAAGCTTTTCAGAACACCGGCAACCGCACCTTTCATTCTGAGTTCTTCCGAAAGATCGCCTTTTGAAAGAGAAAAAATAAAATTTCGGATGGCTGTCAGATCAGAGGTGATGGATTGAACTGTCGGATGGTTTTTTAGATGATCCGGGAGGCTGCTGGGCAATCTTCCCTTGCTGATGACTTCATGTATTGCTTTCAATGCGATTTCTGTTTCTTCACTCAGCATAACTATAATCCTCGTAATCGAATCCTATTACGAATTTTATTTCTTCGGATTTGATACTATCCTTAATATAGCTTATCAATTTTTCATATTTTTGAAAAGCCATCTGTATCAGAGAATATCTATATATGCAGAGCGGATAAGCATGGCAGTTTTTACACCGAACCTCATTCGGCAGGCAATGTCGGTGTACTTGAATTTCGGTTTTCAGATGAAACGCATACGGACTCGGTCAGGTAGGATGCTTCTATTCCGGCAGTATAATTGATCGGCGCGTGATCTGCTAAAAAAACCGGTATTTTCGATTGCTTATTCTGTCCGTTGGCAGTAAGCAGCAGCCGCAGTTCTCCGGTATGGCAGAAGTCGAAGGGAATTACAGAGGGCGGCACTGTGGCAACAATATCTCTGTTATTGACAATCCGATAGATCGGAATGTTTTTCACGGATTCGGCAAATACCGCGTCCCCAACTTTGGGCGAGCCGAAAGTATAGACCGCATCGGGTTTTCGTTTGGAAGCCGCGAGTGTTGCAAACGCGCCTCCCAGACTGTGTCCCGTATAAAATACCGGCAGATTCTGTTCAGACAAAGCCGGTTCGATAGCTTCCCAGAGTTTGGAAAAATCATTTCTGAAACCGGTATGAACCATGCCGCCTTCTGACCAGGGACTCTGAAGCGCATTCAGATTGGAAAACCATCCTTCAAATCCGCTGGTTCCCCGAAATACCAGCACAACAAACGGATCGTCCGTATCTTTGTCTGACACGATCAGAGAACAGAAATTGCATCCTTTGCTGAAAACTTCTGTTTCGCAAAGCCCGACTTCGGACAAAATCTGCTGACGCTCTTTCCGGCACTGGCGATATACCAGCCGTGAAAGCTCGTAAAGCCACCATGCGTTGACAGGGCTATAATCTGACGCATGAGTCTGAAACGGCTCCCTCAGCTTCGGATCAAAATAACTATCCGAAAATCCAGGTTTTACCAGAGCATTCCAGCTATAATCAAACTCAGACATGCTCTGTATCTCCTACTTCAGCACCAGCTTTACAGAAGGTTTATCCCGATAGCGCGTCCGTGAGATTTTCATTCTGACCTTGATGCCATCTTCATCGGAATTACGGAATCTGATGTCTTTGACTTTCTCTTCTTCACCTTTCAAAAACGCGTCGTCAATTTTTTCTTTGAGTCTGAGCGCGTCTTTATACTCGAAAAAATCAAAAATTCTGCGCCCGGATACCGAAGAAGCATTGCCGAGCTTCAGATATTTCAGAGCGCTCCGGTTGATATAGCGCAACTGATAGGAAGCATCGATCAGGAGAATTTTCTGCTGATTGTCTTCGACAAAGCTTTTGAACAGTTCATACTTTGTATCGGATTGTTGTCCGAGTTTCTCCAGTTGCATACGAAGTTCTCCGATGAGTTTTTCGCATTCCTCATTTTTCTGCCTGATCTGAAGATTTTCTTCTGTAAGACGGATACACTCGCTTCTGAGCATTTCCGTTTCACTTCGGGCAGCATCGAGCATATCTGCCAATTGTTGTTTAGTCGTCTTGGTCATAAGTATTCAATCCGCTATGATTATTCGATAAAATGATTTTTTTCAGATATCGGGAACAAGGTTTGTTCAGTACTGACAGCAATTCTGATCTTAATAAGATTTCCGAGAATTTTCAATGGGAATTTTCAAAAGGAGGGAAAGGAAGGCATTTCGGACAGAGTATTCTTTCATATTTTTTCCCGAAGCACATGAAACGACAGCAATGATGCGGTTACTTTGCTTCTGCCTGTATATAAGAAAACCGCAATCCAAAGCCCCTGAAGCGAGAGAATCATCAGCGGATTCCACAGATAGCCCAAGCCTGAAACAATATCCGCAGACTGAGGCAGATATTGCCGGAATATCAGAGAGATGAGAATCGAGTATCCTGCAGCAATCACCGCCATGATCTGGTATGCGGAGATTCTACCTTCCCCGCGATAATCTGCTCGCAGAAATTCCGAAACTGCTCTCCACACCTGCGTAGTGAGAATTGCCGTGATAAACGCGGCTGGGTAAAATGCTTTCAGAAATAGATACGTTCCTGCAAGCCCGACCCCGGTGTACAGGACTGCGGTGATTGCCTGAATCGGTAGGACAGGTTGACCGTCCAACGCGTGTGCATATGCGATTTTTTTGGTTTTGCCGGAAAATACAAAACAGCGTTTTTCAAACAATTTCCGAATTATTGCCGGGCAATCGCGCAGAGCTTTTCCGTAACAGCATCCGAAGCTGATACATGCCAGTCTTCCGAATCCTTCTCCGAAACTGTAAGCAATGGCAATCGCAGCCATTACAGGCATAACAGGAATATCAATTTCCGATACGGTGTCAGCAAGCCATATCAGCCATGGCATAAGTATGATTCCGGCAAATGACGCGCCGCCTACGGTAAATGTGTGGGCTTTTTTTTCTACGAGCCGGGCAATGAGTTCGGAAGCTGGAACGCACACGGATAAAAGCAGAATTACCACAAAACAGATCATTTCTGCCCGAAGTGAAATCGCTCCGAGCATCACAAATACGACAATCACAGCAATCAGATATGCGGTTGCCGTAAATGCGCCGTAGTATGTCAGATTTTCACCCTGCCACTGACCATCATGATCCTGCCTAATTTTGGGCATAGCGGCAATGATCTGCCATTTTTCATGCGGCAGAGTTCTGAATGCCCACGCGAATACTGCTGCGAAACACAATCCGAGACAAACAACAAACAATTCATGGCTCATAGGAATATCCTCTCGTAATCATTATTTAAATTATTTATATAAGATAAATAATCTGTGTTAGATTTCTGTTAGAAAAAAATTAGAACTGCATTAAAAAACAGGTTCAGGAGGAGTATAGTTTCGGAAGATGATTGCAAATGCCGCTTCGGACATTGCGGAGATGTCCGGGGATGGTACGGGAAACGTTCTCTTTCAGTAAAATGAGATGATGTAGGAAGTTGCTGGGCTGCTGATTATAAAACTATTGACAATTTTGAAAAACACAAGCTACAATAGCTACTTTAAATTGATTTGAAAAATATCGAACAGAGGTGAATGCTTATGCTCAAACTGATGAGAACCCATGCAGGCAGTTGGGTGATTAAAATCATGCTGGGAGCAATTGTTATTGTATTTGTATTCTGGGGTGTCGGAACATTCAAGTCCGCCCGAATGAATAAGGCAGCTATGGTCAATGGAGAAACGATCACTCAGAATGAATATCACGAAACGTATGACAAGCTGCTGACTCAGTATCGTCAGAGATTCGGAGGCAATCTGAATGATGATATGCTGAAGATGCTCAATCTGAAAAAGCAGACTATGGAGCAGTTGATTGACCGCGTGCTGATCCGTCAGGAAGCCACAAAACTCGAGTTCAAAGTATCAGATCAGGAGCTTTCTGATTTTATCCATAAAACAGAGGTTTTTCAGGAAAATGGAAAATTCGATGAACGCCGGTATCGCACTGTACTTGCCAATAATCGTCTGAGCATTGAACAATTCGAAGCCATGCAGAGAGAAGCCATGCTCGGCGACAAGCTCAGAATTCTGATTCTGGGAAGTGTCAAAGGATCGAATGAGGAGGCTTCGGAATGGTACAAATGGAATGACGCGTCTGTCAAAATTGCTTATACGCTATTCAAACCCGAAAAATATCAGGATATTAATCCCGGAGAAGAAGAGCTGAAAACCTATTTCGACGGACATAAAGACAAATATAAAACCGAGGCAAAAGTCAGACTGCAGTTTGTCCATTTCAAACCGGAAAATTATGCTTCGAAAGTTACGGTAACCGACGAAGAAATCCGGGAATATTACGAGGGTAATATCAAGGAATTCGAAAATCCCAAAAAAGTCTCGGCGCGTCATATTCTGATCAAAACGGATAAGGGCAGCAAACCCGAAGTCATAGATGAGAAGAAGAAAAAAGCGCTTGAGATTTATGAGCAAGTCGCTGCGGGCGCTGATTTTGCCGAACTTGCCAAAGCCCATTCCGAAGATCCGGGTTCCAAAGACAAGGGCGGCGATCTGGGTGAATTTACTCAGGAGCGGATGGTCAAACCGTTTGCAGACAAAGCATTTTCCATGAATGCCGGAGAAATCAGCGATCCTGTATTGACCGATTTCGGATGGCATATCATCAAGGTTGAAAAAGTAACGGAAGCATTCACATCCTCTCTCGATGAATCCAAAGATAAGATTCGCAAAAAACTCACGGATGAGCAGACCAAAAGCCTTGCTTATGATGACGCGTATGCGTTTTACGAAAAGCTTCCCAGAAGCGGAGATATGACTCAGGCTGCCACGTCCGAAAAACTTGATGTATTCAAAACAGAACTGTTGGATCGAAAAGATATTTTAGCCAAAAAAGACAAGTATAACGGCATCGCGGACCGCTCCAAACTGGCGCAGATCGCGTTTACGCTTCCGGTTATGGAACTCAGTGAAATCGAAGATTTGGGAGACGGGTATTATATTCTGGAAGTATCGGAAAAAATTCCCGAAACAACTGCCGAGTTCAAAGATGTGGCTGAACGGGTCAAAGCTGATCTGATCAGGGAAAAACAAAGTGAAAGAGCTGAAAAAGATGCCAAAGAGTTTCTGTCTGCGCTGAAACAGGGAACTTCATTTGAAGAGCAAAGCAAAAAATTCGGTATAGAGATGAAAACCACAGATTTTTTCAAGCGCAACAAACCGATCCCGGAAATCGGCTATGAACGGGAGCTTTCCGAACTCGCGTTCAATTTGTCAGCATCCAAAAAACTGCCCGATAATCCGATCAAGGGGAATACAGGCTACTATGTGATCGAGTTTAAGGAAAAGAAAGAGCCTGATGCCGAAGGGTTTGACAAAGAAAAGGACAATATCAGAAAGCGGCTGCTTCAGCAAAAACAGGCAAAAGCCTTTGAAGGCTGGCTGGCTCAGGTCAAGACAAAAAGCCAGATCGTCATTGAAAAAGAATTTACCGAATAACCGGGGAGAAAAGTTATGGCTTCGGAACTTCATGAACCCAGCAAAAAATGCTGGAACTGTTTCGTCAGACTTCCTTTGGATGTAACCATGTGTTATTCATGCAAAAAGAAAGTTGGCGAAGTAAATGAGCATGGGATTGCCCGAAAACCGTTCGACTGGCTGGGCTATACACTTGCCATCGTCTCAATGACGGCATTTGTATGGTATATGTTCTGGCTGTTCAATAAGTGAAGCGTTAAGAAGTGAAGAGTGATAGTGCAAAATTGACGCTTCTCATTCTTCACTTTCTTATACTACTGTCCGAACCATTGTTATGGAAGAAAACAATTTGCAAAACGCATTGGGAGTTGCGATAAAGCTTCTGAATCGCCGGATTTATACTGTGGAAGAACTGAAAAAACGTTTGCTGAAGCAGAATATTTCGGAAGATATCCTGCCAGATGTGATTGCCGAATGTCTTCGGCGGAAATACCTGAATGACGAAACCGCAGCAAAGTATTATTTTGATGAATTGCAGAGAAAATGCTACGGTCCCCGCTATATCCGGCAATATATGAAACAAAAAGGAATCCGAGAGGATATGATCGAAGAAATATTCGAACAATATCGGTCAGAATACGATGAAAGTAATATTGCCCATAAAGCATATCATAAAAAATCGAAAATCCTCGGACAAAAGGAAAGTCCTCAGCAACGCAGGGAAAAACTTCAACGTTATCTTTTCGCACGGGGCTTTTCCATGTCTGTGATTTCCGAGATGATCTGACAGGATGTGTATGAGCAAGAAAATATCATCCCGAACTACGCTGATTAGCGCGGTTGTCGCCAATGCTGCGGACGAACTTTTTGAGTCCGAAGGATATGCTGCGGGTGGAAGGTCGGGATAAATCTTG
>CAZMDM010000459.1:0-4174 GCA_964564775.1 uncultured Desulfonema sp.
ATCGTCGGCAGCGTAATAGTTGTAAAAGAGACAGCCGAGTCATCCGATACTTTGAAAGGATCTGCAGCACCAGCCCCACGATTCGGTTTCCGAACAACGGGATACCCGATTTCGGCTGCAAATTGTCGGGCAGATTGAAAGTCTCTGACAAGTTGACCCTTTGCTACGGAAACCCCAGCTTGCCGGAAACGCTTTTTCATCTCGGATTTCAAAGTAATTGAAGCAATTTCGTCATTTTTAATACCGGGTATATTGAAATCGGTCCGCAGCCTTGCTTCGGTTTCCAGCCAGTATTCATTATGAGATTCGATAAGCTCAATTCTGCCGTAGCGATGAATAAAATATCCGCAGGCTCTCAGAAGCTCGTCATAATTTTCCATATTATCCACGCGGTAATATTCGGTCAGAGCTTCTCTGAGTTCCCGCCGGATGCGGTCATAAGGCGCATCGGCAATTGCAACCACATTCGCACCCGCGTTTCTCAGATGAACACAGAACAGATAAAAATTCGGTGGAAAATGCGGAGATAAAAACACAATATTCATACAAACTCCTAATAACAATGCTCTTTTGCCGGAAACTGCCCGGATCGAACTTCCCGGACATAGTCGCTGATCGCGGCTGATGACTGATTTTTCAGATCGGCATATTGCTTTACGAATTTTGCCACATGCCCTTCTCTCAAGCCCAGCAGATCATGGATCACCAGAATCTGACCGTCACAATCGGGTCCTGCGCCAATACCGATGGTCGGAATTCTGAGAGTCTGCGTGATTTTTTTGGCAATATCCGGCGGAATGCCTTCGAGTACCACCGAAAATGCTCCGGCTGCTTCGACTTCCAGCGCATCAGCCAGAAGGCGTTCTTCGTCTCGCTGCACTTTGTAGCCGCCCATCTGATGCACGGACTGAGGTGTCAAGCCGATATGCGCCTGTACCGGAATACTGGCTTCGGTAATGGCTTTGATAATCTTGCTGACAGATGCGCCTCCTTCCAGTTTCACCGCAGTCGCACCGGCTTCTTTCAGGAAACGTCCAGCATTGGCGATTGCGGTTCTGATATCAGTCTGATATGACAGAAACGGCATATCGCCGACAACCATGGCCTGCTTTACAGCTTTGGAGACAATTTTGGTATGATAGATCATTTCGTCCATCGTTACCGGCAGGGTGCTGGATTCCCCCTGAACCACCATTCCCAGAGAATCTCCGACAAGAATCACATGAACGCCCGCATCATCCGCTATTCGGGCAAAAGGATAATCATACGCTGTCAGTGATACGATTTTCTCCTTTTTTTCCTTCATTTTATACAACGTAGTCAGCGTAACTTTCTGCTGCATAGCATTTCTCTCCTCTGATAAGTTGTTATTATCACAATTTTTTATAACTTATATCCTCTTATGTCAAGCAAAACTTCCATATTTTCGAAAGGCATTGCCTGTCAGACAGAAATATTGTATAAATTGCTTTATGTTTGTCGCTACACATGCAATGCTGCCCGTTGTCATCTCAACGGCAGGCGATATTATTTCCTCGGCAAGATATCGGAGAACGTTGTTTTCGGCGTGGGATCGCTGGGCATTTGCCTTTTGCGGGGTTTTGCCGGATATTCTGCGTCCACATATCGGGCTTTCCTCCCGGCTGACCAGTTTCAGCCATACCGTATGGTTTGTCCTGATCGCTCTTCCGATCATTCTGATACTCTCGTACCTGTGGCATTCCCGCAACTTTATCAGATTCGCGATGATCTGCTGGTTTGCGATTTTCCTGCATTTATGCTGCGATATGATTTCGGGAGGAATAGCCCCGTTTTATCCTCTGTCTGCTGTCAAAATCGGATTTTATCATATTCAGCCCCAATTTTGGATACTGCTGGATGTGATGAGCATATTTCTGTTTCTGACAGAGTTGGTATGCTTACGGATGATTGAAACGCGGGCGGTCTGAAAACCTCAAAGTTCCGCAAAGTTATCTTGCAATAAAAACGCAAACAAACCTCGCGGAACTCCTCAACAACTTCAGTCGTTGAAAAATTTGGAAGCCAGTTCAATATCCTCCGGACAGAACACAAACAGACATTTGTCATCGGGACCCGATACCGATCCATAGACATAATTGATATTGATGCCTTTTTCCCCGAATTTGCCCGCGATTTCGGCAAGGGTACCGGGTTTGTTTTCCAATCGGGTGGCAATAACCGGCATAATGTCGAAAACATATTCATTCTTGGACAAGAGATCAACCGCTTTGTCAGTCTGATCTGCCAAAAGACGGATCAGTGCAAAATCTGCCGAATCCTTTCTCATGGAATTGTAGCTTGCCACAGATGCAATCCTCTGCAATGATTTGCCTCTAGCCTCGAACAGTTCTTTCACGTAATCGGACGCGTCCTGAATCATCAGCGCATCAATGTTGATTCCCGCCCCTGAAAGCAGCGAGGCAAGTTTGCCCAGTTGTCCCGGCTCATTTTTCAGAAACAGAGATATTTCGGTTCTGACCATTGTAGTTCTCCTCTCGAATCATATTTTCTGATAAGCTTATATGCAAATTCAGCTTCTGCGTCAACAATTTCTCCTTCTCAATGATTCAGATCGGAAAATACGAGTTGCACATCTTGAAGGTGCTTCGGAAACAGGTATCGGACAGGGAAAATGGTCATACGATCAGAGAATTTACTTTCCCCCTCTGAATAAGTATTTCTTGTTGACTTTCGGTCTGAACGGGATAACAATTCAAATATGAAAATCGAACTCTTATCCCCTGCCAAAGATGCGGAAACCGGCATAGCGGCAATCAACTGCGGCGCGGACGCGGTATATATCGGTGCAGCAAAATTCGGCGCTCGTGAAGGTGCTGAAAATACGATTGAAAATATTGAACGCTTGTGCAAGTATGCTCATCGCTATTGGGCAAAGGTGTATGCTGTTGTCAACACTCTGCTGAGAGATGATGAAATTCCGCGGGCATTGACGCTGATTTCGCAATTATACGAGATCGGCATTGACGCGCTGATTATTCAGGATTTCGGACTCTTGGAATGCGACCTGCCGCCGATTCCTTTGTTTGCCAGCACTCAGATGCACAACACCACGCCGGAAAAAGTAAAATTTCTGGAACAAGTCGGATTTCAACGGGTGATTCTGGCAAGAGAACTCGATCTCGAACAAATCCGACATATCCGTAATCAGACCGCTATCGAACTCGAATGCTTTATTCACGGCGCATTGTGTGTATCTTTCAGCGGACAATGTTATCTGAGCTATGCTATCGGCGGCAGAAGCGGCAATCGCGGACGATGCGCGCAGCCCTGCCGAAGGCGATACGGTTTAAGCGATACGGACGGTAAAATTTTATCCGAACCCCGATATCTTCTGTCGTTAAAAGACCTAAATCTTTCGGAATATCTCGAAGACCTACTTGATGCAGGCGTCAGTTCTTTCAAAATCGAAGGCAGACTCAAAGATCAGAACTATGTGATGAATATCGTGAGTTTTTATCGTCAGAAATTGGATCGGCTGTTGGAGAAAAAGAATTTTAATAAGAGTTCTTCCGGGAAAAGCAGGATTGATTTTATTCCCGATCCGTATAAAACTTTCAATCGCGGCTATACCCGATATTTTCTGACCGGAAAACATCGGAATATCGTTTCATGGGATACCCCGAAATCTTTGGGTGAAAAGATGGGAAAAGTCATATCTGCTGGAAAAGATTATTTTATCACAGACAGCAACAAGCCTTTTCACAGCGGCGATGGAATATGCTTTTTCGATCAAGGTCGCAATCTTGACGGCACAACAATCAATCAGGTCAACTCCGGTCAGGTTTATCCCGATAAAATGAAAGGAATTTCCAAAGGAATGCTGATTTACAGAAATTACGACCATCTGTTTATCAGTAAACTGAAAAAAGCCGAAATCGAGCGCAAGATCGGTATTGTTCTGAAGCTTTTCGAAAGCGATACTGGCTTTTTACTGACCGCAGAAGATGAAGACGGCAATGTCGCTTCTGCGGAAATGAGTTGTGAAAAAAACCTTCCCCGACACCGGGACAAGGCATCACAAACCTACCGAAACCATTTGAAAAGTTCCGGCGGGCTCCGGTTTGCTGGCATTGTAATCCCATTGGCATTAAAAAAGCCAGGGTTAATTCCGTTTCCGAACTCAAAGCGAATG
>CAZMDM010000460.1:0-17351 GCA_964564775.1 uncultured Desulfonema sp.
AAAATAAACACTGACAGGGGTGAATAATGGAGATTTCGGTGGTCAATGAGAACAATATCACAAGTTTTGTCCTCAAAGGAGATATCGATGAAAAAGGTGCAGAAATAATAAGTAATCATTTCAAAAATTTAATTAGCAAAACTCCCCTTACTCAACTGGTTTTGGATTTTAGATCGGTGAAATATATCGGAAGTTCCGGCATAGGGGCAATCATTTTGTTTTATAAAAAACTTGCACCGTCAGGAGGAAAGGTGCATATCCGAAATGTCTCCAAAGAAATCTTTGACCTGCTATCAGACCTGGATATCGGCAAAATCATACAAATATCGAAAGTTTAAGTGTCATATCGCTTACGCATACCCGATTTGCCTGATGTTTCACTGCACACGGTTCAGTCCGATATGGCTTCACTGTTTGCAAACCTTTTCGGAAGATCGGAAAATTCAAACTCCAAAATATTTCGAAAAATGATTTTGTATATTATTTTTTAAGTATTTATCAGAATATTTGAATAAAATATATTAGTATAACTTTAAATTGATATAAAAAATATCAAATTTGAAATCAATACTGAATACAGTCCGATGATAAGCTGCTTGAAAAATTTTCATTCAGGGGTTAAAACAGGAAACGTTTATTTTTTTTGAGGAGAAACTTATGTGTCGGTTATTTGCAATTACCGGTAAAGAGCCAATGTCTCCGATGGTGGCTGTGGAGGCATTGGACGTGATGAAGGAGGGGCATGACGGATCCGGCGTGGGATTGTTTCTGCGTGATCTGGGCGGTCCCTTCGAAGAAATGAAAGATGCTCCGATCCTTTCCGGGATTTTTACTGATAACGGATTGAAACGTTTGGATGAATTTATGATGGATATCGGATTTATGACCAAATACAAGCTGTCCATCAAAGTTCCCAAAACTCCGCCGCCGGGCGTTCCCAAGCGGGATATTTATCTGGTCAGAGCGTATGAATATCCCGAAGAATGGGAAAGTTTAAGCACCGAAGAGCGCTTGAGCCGTCTTTTGATTCTGCGCCTGGAGTTGAGAAAAATGGGCGAAGAAAAAGAAGATATGATTGTATTTTCGTTCTGGCCCGATGTGATTATGATCAAGGAAATCGGCGATCCCATGCAGGTTGCCGAATATCTGGGCTTGGACAGAAAAGAGCTTGCTGCCCGGATTATCATGGCTCAGGGCAGGCAGAACACCAACTATGCCATCAATCTCTATGCCTGTCATCCGTTTTTTATCGAAGGTTTCTCCACTATGACCAATGGGGAGAACACCGCGTTTGTGCCGATCAAGGAATATCTGATGTCCCGCGGATTTCATGGTTATATGGGCTATCAGTCCGATTCGGAGGTGTTCACGCATATTTTGCATTATACGATCAATCGTCTGGGACTGGATATCGAAGCATACAAGCATGTGATTACCCCTTTGCAGGATGACGATATCCGCAAACATCCGAATGCGGATTTTCTGAAATATCTCAAGCATTCGTGCCGGCGTCTGATTATTGACGGACCCAACTGCGTGATCGGAAGTATGCCGGATCACAGCCTGTTCATGGTTCAGGACAGAAAAAAACTCCGTCCCGGAGTGGTTGGCGGAAAACCCGGCAAATATGCGTTTTCATCGGAAATATGCGGTCTGGATGCCACCATTCCCGACCGCGACAAAAGCAAAGACTTTCAGCCCATGCACTTGGATACGGTATTTGTAGGACCAGAGCGCGAGGAGGTTAAAATATGCTCTCAGACCGAAGCATTACCCCATCTTCACTAAGCATCAGAGATCTGCCTTGGCAAATTAACTGGAATAACAGCAAATGTACGCTCTGCGGCAGATGTACGGCAGTCTGTCCGGTTCATGCCATCGAACTGGGCGTATTCCGCAAACGCACGATTCATGCGTCAATCGATCTCAGCAAAAGTTCTCAGAATGAGTATGGGATATATTACGGCATTCGCCAGAAAACCGATCCGGCATACGGATGTATTGGCTGCGGCATGTGCAGCATGGTCTGCCCCAACGATGCGATTTTGCCGCTTCGAAGCGATGAGATGGATAAGCTGAAATTTCACATAGATCGCGGGGGACAGCCCAGACGACGCGGAGGACGCCGGAACAATTCCGAAAGCACGCTGGATCAGATCAAATTCATCCGAATTTCCATGCTCACGGACCCGGCTCTGGACGCGGGACGCCATGAATTCGAATTGAAAACGCTTTTGGGACGAGTGCTGTCGCCCGAGGAAAATATCCGATTTGTCAATGAGAACGGATGGATTCCGCCGGTTCGCGAGATTTATCCTCTGATTATCGGCTCCATGTCTTTCGGCGCATTGTCTCCGACCATGTGGGAAGGCTTGCAGCTCGGGGTTACCTATCTCAACGAAGAAATGAAAATGCCGGTGCGGATTTGTACGGGTGAGGGCGGATGTCCGCCGAGACTGCTCCGAAGCCGCTTCCTGAAATATGTGATTTTACAGATTGCGAGCGGTTATTTCGGATGGGATGAAATCATTCATGCGATTCCCGAAATGAAGGTAGATCCGTGCGCTATCGAGATCAAATACGGTCAGGGTGCAAAACCCGGAGACGGCGGTCTGCTGATGTGGTACAAAGTGAACAATCTGATCGCTGCCATTCGCGGCGTGCCTCCGGGGGTCAGCCTTCCGAGGCCGCCCACGCATCAGCACAAGTACTCCATTGAGGAAGCTGTGGCGAAGATGATTCAGTCCATGTACATGGCATGGGGATTCAGAGTGCCGGTATATCCGAAAATCTCAGGTACTTCGACTGCTTTGGCGGTATTGAACAACCTTGCCCGAAATCCGTATGCGGGCGGACTTGCCATTGACGGTGAAGACGGCGGAACCGGAGCAGCTTACAATGTTTCCATGAACCACATGGGACATCCCATTGCCAGCAATATCCGGGACTGTTATCTCAATCTGGTCAAAGTCGGAATGCAGAATGAACTTCCGATATTCGCGGGCGGAGGTGTCGGCAAAAACGGCAATCTCGCGGCAAATGCAGCATCGCTGATCATGTTGGGCGCCAGCGGGGTTCAGATCGGTAAATACATCATGCAGGCTGCGGCAGGATGCTTGGGCTCCGAGTCGGATCGCTGCAATATCTGCAATATCGGCTTGTGTCCCAAAGGCATTACCTCTCAGGATCCGAGATTGTATCGCAGGTTGGATGTGGATTCGGTAGCGCAGCGCGTGGTGGATGTATTCCTGAGTTTCGATACGGAACTCAAAAAAATTGTCGCGCCTCTCGGACGCTCGACTTCGCTGCCTATCGGCATGTCGGATGCGCTGGGTATCGGCAATGCGGATGCAGCAAGACGGCTGGGGATCAGCTATGTGGTGTAAATAGATGTTCCGATTGAACAAGGAATCATTGCGGTTCCTTGTTCATAAACCGAACGTCTTCGGCACCAGAAACAAATTCCGGGTTGTTATAACATTCCTTTTTCATTCCATGAATTGGAAACAATTCGGAATGTGTCAGAATCGAAATACCTATCTCATCCTTATGCTGATATAATTTTTATTTCAAAATAATATACTTAATTGAAGAGATGAAAAAAATAAGGACAAATCCGAGTATGAATGGTATAAGAAAGGCAGTGCAACGTGGAAGATTAACGCTGTTTTTTTGCCAATATCCTGAAAAATGAGGAAAATCATGTTTCAAGCACTATTCGGGGCGATCTGCGCGGTTCTGCTGCTATGTCTGCCGGTAACGCGTTCTTATGCGGAAAATCTGTCGGATTTGCAGGAAAAAGCAGTTGCCAATCGTCAATTGATTGAAAAATATCGGAATAACATCAGAAAAGCTCAGACAGACGTCAATATCGGCAAAGGATATTTTCTGCCATCGCTCGATCTGAGTTATACGGGCAACAAGCTGGATGAAGACGGCAGGTTTGAAATGGCTGAAAACAGTACGTTTGCCAGCGCGGTCAGCTACAATATTTTTGCCGGATTCCGTGACAAATATAATCTTCAGGCAGCGGAGCAGATGAAGAAGTCTCAGGATTACGAATTGGAAAAGATCATTCAGGCCATCAAATATCGGTTTGGGGCGCGGTATGTGGAGATTTTCGGTAAAAAAAACAGCCTTGTGGTGGCTCAAGATGAACTGAATCTGCTGAAAAAACGCTATGAAGATTCCGAAAACCGCTATCAGGTGGGCTTGATCCGAAAAAACGATCTTCTGAAAATCAAGGTAGAAATGGATGATACGGAGCAGAGATTGAAACGCGCGGATTCCGAATTGAACAAATCCGCGAATCTGCTTGCCTTTGAAATCGAGTCGCCGGTGGATCCGAAGGCGATCAGCTTTGAAGAATTGAACCGTTTTCCCAAAGTCCTGAGCGAAGAGGAATACAGCGCAAAAATGTTGAAAAAACGAAGCGACATCAAAGCGCTGGAAATGGTGATCGAGGCATATCGGAGCAAAGTTTATGTTGCCAAATCCGCGTATTATCCGTCTGCGGATATCATCGGCTCATATAAGCTCGGCAGCAGCAATTATACGCTCGGTTTGGACAATACGGACAATGAGGATGAGTACAGGCTTCAGTTGAATGTCCGCATGAACATCTTCGATGGTTTCAAAAAGAACGAATCTGTGAAAAAAGCCGAAGTTGAGGTCAGAAATGCACAGCATGATCTGGCGGAATTGAAAAATTCTCTGACGACCGAGTTGAAAAATACTTTGTCGGATTATGATGTTGCAGTCAGAAATATGAAAGTGGCAGAAGCAAGCATCGTGCAGGCAGAAGAAAATCTTCGGATTACCGATGCGTCCTATAAAGAAGGCGTTGATACCACGACCGGCGTGCTGGATGCGATTTTTTATTTATCCCGTGCCAAAAACAATTTTATTAATGCCCGAAACGAAGTGTTTGCCAATTATTACAAACTCACACGATTGACAGATGATTTTTAGGAAAGAACCATGAAATTCGGAGGCGTGCAAAAAAACTCATTGATTGATTATCCGGGGAAAATCAGTTGTGTGCTGTTTCTTTCCGGGTGTAATTTCCGATGTCTGTATTGCCATAATCCCGAATTGGCAACAGGATGTTCCGAATGCCTGTCCGAAGCGGACGAGCATGAGGTGTATGCGTTTTTGGAAAGCCGGAAAGGATTTTTAGACGGCGTGGTGATTTCCGGCGGAGAACCGACATTGTATGATAAAGAACTCATGGGCTTATGCGAGAAGATCAAGAGCATGGGATATCCGGTCAAGGTAGATACCAACGGAAGCAGACCCGCTGTGATTCAGGAACTCATTTCCCGCAAACTTGTGGATTATCTCGCAATGGACATCAAGACTGATCCTCCGGAATATGAAAAGGTGATTCAGAAAGAATGCGATTATTCCAATATTCTTGCCAGCATTCGGATTATCATGGAATCCGGTCTGCCGTATGAGTTCAAAACCACCTGTGTCAAGCCGCTCATTGATCGGCAAGCTATCGAAAATATCTGCCATCTAATTCAGGGCGCAAAATTGTATGCGCTTCAGCAGTTTCAGCCCACCGAGGTGCTGAACCCCGAATTTTTCAAAAACAAAGATTGCCGATATACGGAAGACGAACTCGGACAGTTCAGGTCCGTTGCAGAGTCTTGGGTGGAGCAATGTATTGTGCGGTGAAAAAATATGCCTCTGCTTCCGAAATCAGTATTTCCGAAGCAGAGGATCGTCAAGAATCATTTCGATTAGACTTGATTGAAACTCATTTTTATAATACATTCCGTCCGAACACCTTCTCAATTTGAATCCGAAGGAGGAAAATTATGTCTGTCGGTGCCATGCTTATTTCAGTTGTGGTGATCGTGTTCGGAAGTGTTTTTCCTGCGTATGCGGACATCTACAGATATGTTGACAAAAACGGCGTGATGCACTTTACCAATGCGCCGACCACTTCATCATACAAACTGTATCGCAGGGATTCGGATTACGGTTTGAAGTCATATTCTTATAAGGGCGGAGGGGGGTATCTGGACCCTTATACAAGTCAGCAATATGACAATTATATCAATATGGCGTCCCAGCTTCACGGGCTGCCGCCGAATCTGGTCAAAGCGGTAATCAAAGTGGAATCCAATTTCAATGCCCGAGCTGTGTCTCCAAAAGGCGCGCAGGGATTGATGCAACTGATGCCCGGAACCGCCCGGCTGATGAATGTGGATGATCCTTTCGATCCTTGGGAAAATATCAGCGGGGGCGTGCGTTATCTGAGAGGTCTTATTGACCGATTCGAAGGCAAGGTGGTATATGCGCTTGCCGGATACAACGCAGGTCCCGAGCATGTCGAGCGCTACAACGGTATCCCGCCCTTCGAAGAAACCCAAAACTATGTCAGGCGGGTGATTCAGTATTATCAGCTTTTGAAAAACGGAAAGTCGAACTGAAAAGGGGGAACTTTGTCGGGATCGGATTATGAATATCGGAGGACAGAATACAAGTGAGATGATGCACGGAACTGGGATTTCAGATCAGAGCAAAGAGTCGCTATGTATTGCTTTGCTTCTGCTCGGAATACTGCTGGTATTTTTCAGTAAAGCATTGAAGCCAGATATGATACTGAGTCCGTCAGACAGAATATTTTCAAGCCCTTTTTTTTCGGAGAACCGCCCTCCTGATTTTATAAGCCCGTCCAACCCCCTGTTGTTCGATCAGGTCTATCAGTTCACGCCCTGGAGATATTTTTCATGGAAATCTCTCAGAGACTTTTCAATTCCACTCTGGAATCCGCATAATTTATCAGGAACGCCCCTGATTGCCACAATGCAGTCGGCTGTTTTTTATCCGATTAACCTGATACTGAGTCTGCTGCCTTTTCAATCATCGTTTGTGTACAGCGCTATTTTACGCCTGTGGATTGCGGGAATGCTAACTTATCAACTGAGCAGACGATATGGCTTGTACCCGATTCCGTCTATGATTGCTTCCGTATCCTATATGCTTGCCGGATTTCAGATTGTTTGGCTTGGACATCCTCACACCAATGTGTCTATCTGGCTGCCCGCTCTGATACTGCTGGCGGAAAATATGGCAGAATCGGAATATCCGCCAAACAAAATCATTTACTCTTCCGTAATCCTGTCTCTTGTCATAGGAATACAATTTACAGGCGGTCATATTGAAACATCTGCGGATATATTGTTCGCTTTCGGATGTTATCATATCATCCGGTGGTTTCAGATTAACAGACATAAGCAGTTCGATATACTTGGAAAAATAAAACGCCTGTTCATCCCGCTGCCTGCTGTGGTTCTGGGCTGTATGCTGGCGGCAGTGCAGCTTCTGCCGTTTGCCGAATGGCTGTTTTTGAGCGCCGAATATCATAATCGGATAGATCGGGCTTTTCCGCTCGTTGATATTTCTTTTTTAAAGGAAACTCCGGCGTTATTATCTTTTGTCTTTCCCAATATATACAATAATCCGACATGGGAGCCGCCGTATTGGTCTTTTCTGTTCAATCGGAGCAATTATAATGAACTCATATTGTATGTTGGTACGCTGACGCTGCTTTTTGCTCTGATCGGAGTATGTAAAAAAGATAGCCTGCATCGGCATATTATCAACACACTGATATTTATTTCAATTCTCTGTATGGGCAGAGCCATGCATTGGCCCGTATTCGACTGGATCAATTATCTACCCATTATCAGTTTGGGACAGCCTGCTCGTCTGAGGCTGATATCCTCTTTCGGTCTGTGTATATTGTCCGCATTTGGCGCGCAGTTTCTGCTTTACTCCGAATCGGAAACCCGGAGACAAACCGAGCAGTTATGGCTGAGGCTGTGTGCAGCTGTAATTGTACTGGGAGTGCTTCTGATGATAGCCGGTAATATCGCTCTTCCGATGGCAAAAGATAAAATATTATCCTATGGCAGGCACTTGGCAGAAATAAAGCATGCTCAAATGAGCAATCCGATTCCGATAGAAATCTATTATAGTCGGATCGAGCAGATACTGAAAAACCTGATGACTGCGTTCAATGTCGCTAATATCGGAATGTATAGCCCGATTGTCTGGGCAATATTTGGATTTCTGATGATTGCATGGCTTACAAAATATCGTTCAGCCTGTCAGGGAATTGTAAAAATTGCTCTGCTTGCTGTCGTTGTCGCGGATATGTTATTTTTCGGGCGAGGTTATAATCCGGTGATGAATAGTACATATTTTTATCCAAAAAATCCGATTCTTTCCGATATTGAAACAGATAAAAGTCTTTTCCGGGTTACTTCGCTCAACAAAGTGCTTATCCCTGACGCGCAGATGATGTTCGATCTGTCCGATATTCAGGGAATGGAATTTCCGACAAAATGGTATGACCGCTATATGAAGCTCGTGGATGAAAAAATCGCATGGTTGCACTACAGTACGGTTTTCTCATCCGTGAAATCTCCGTTTCTCCGGGTACTTAATCTGAAATATGTAATTGCATCCGCTGACGATGCGATTGCAGATGAAAAATTTGGGATTATCCGAAAAAGAGGAAATCTGATTTTGGGAAAACTGAAAGATGTTCAACCGCGGGCTTTTTTGGTCAATCATGCCGTTATCGCTGAAAATGATGAAAAAGCTTTCGATTTATTACGAAAAAATCCAGAAGCGGTTTATCGCAGACTTATTCTGTCTGACGCAAAAAACATGCCGGAACTAACAGATAGCGGTGATGAAAAAACTCGAGACAGTGAAGTATCTGTTCTTGATTACAGCCCCAAACAGTCGGCATGGAAGGTACGCAGCAAAAAAAATGCCTATCTGTTTGTCAGCGATGCGTATTATCCGGGGTGGAAAGCATATCTGGATGGTAAGCCGGTGAAAATCGGCAGGGCAAATATCGCTTTCAGAGCGGTTTTCATCCCCGAAGGCGATCATATCGTAACATTCCAATATGAACCGACTTCTTTGCAAATCGGGCTGTATATCAGCTTAATATCATTGCTGATATGCAGTATATCGCTTCGGATAGTTCTGAAAAAAACAAAGGAGGAAACTTGCTGGCAAAAGTACTGAGCAGCGCCATTATCGGAATTGACGCATATCTTGTCGAAGTGGAAGTGGATATATCCCTCGGTCTTCCGGTATTGACCATTGTCGGCTTGCCCGAAGCATCGGTCAAAGAAAGTAAAGAGCGGGTCAAAACCGCGATTTTCAATTCCGGCTATACGTTCCCGGATGATCGCATCACGGTTAATCTTGCGCCCGCCAATATCAAAAAAGAAGGCACGGGATTCGATCTGCCGATTGCATTGGGCATTTTGGCGGCAAGCGGCATGATTTCTCAGGAAATGCTGTCGAAATATCTGATTTTGGGAGAACTGTCGCTGGATGGCAGAATCAAACCGGTCAACGGAAGCCTTCCGATGGCAATTGCCGCAAAAACAGCCGGATATTCGGGGATTATGGTTCCCGAAGACAACAGCAGGGAAGCTTCGGTGGTCAGCGGGATTTCGGTGCTGCCGGTAAAGACCTTGATGCAGGTTGCGGATTTTTTTCGGGAATTGACAGAAATCGAGCCTCAACGCACCGATCTGACCTCGCTGTTTGAGCAGCACGGGCAGTACGAAAGCGATTTTTCCGAAGTCATGGGACAGGAACATGTCAAACGGGCTTTGGAAGTAGCTGCTGCCGGAGGGCATAATCTGATTATGATCGGTCCTCCGGGGTCGGGCAAAACCATGCTTGCCAAGCGGATTCCTTCGATTCTTCCGCCGCTGACCTTCGAAGAAGCCATCGAGACCACCAAAATTTTCAGCGTATCGGGAATGCTTGAAAAAGATCAGGCATTGGTAACGCAGAGACCCTTCCGTGCGCCCCATCACACGATTTCGGATGCAGGCTTGATCGGCGGCGGGCATGTTCCCAAACCCGGCGAAGTCAGCATGGCGCATAACGGCGTGCTGTTTTTGGATGAGCTTCCCGAATTCAAAAAGCATGTGCTTGAAGTCATGCGCCAGCCTCTGGAAGATATGAAAGTTACGATTTCCAGAGCCGCATCAACCCTGACCTATCCGTCCGCATTTATGCTGATTGCTGCCATGAATCCCTGTCCCTGCGGATATTTTTCGGATCCCAGACATGAATGCAACTGTACGCCCCAGCAGATCGCCAAATACCGTTCCCGAATTTCGGGTCCTCTCATGGACAGAATCGATATCCACATCGAAGTTCCGGCAGTGCCGTATAAAGACCTGATGGGCGGAAAAGCTGCTGAATCTTCGAGAGATATTCGGCGTCGCGTGTCCGAAGCGCGTCAGATTCAGTCGAAACGATTTGCCCAGAAACCTATCTACTGCAATGCTCAGATGAGCAGCCGTCATATCAAAAAATACTGCGAATTGGATAGCGTGTCTGCTTCATTATTGGAAAAAGCAGTGGAAAAACTGGGGCTTTCGGCAAGAGCTTATAACCGGATTTTGAAAATTTCTCGCACCATCGCCGATCTTGAGAATCAGAAAAACATTCAGGCGCATCATGTTTCCGAGGCGATTCAATATCGGAGCTTAGATAGGGGCAAAGGAATGTGAATATAATACCGAGCATTCTGCCGAAAGGAAAATCCCAATAAAATGCCCCTGGCAGGAATCGGACCTGCGGCACACAGATTAGGAATCTGTTGCTCTATCCACTGAGCTACAGGGGCGTAAAAACTTATTCCACATAAAGCTGCTGTCCCGGACGAATTTTGCTTGTCTGCGTCAGGTTGTTGACTTTCAGAATCCGCTCCACAGACATATTGTGCTGTTTGGCGATATCGCTTAGGCTGTCGCCGGATTTTACCCGATAAAGCTTCAAAAAATTTGCTTTTTGGGCGATCTTTTTATCTTTATCCGCCGGTATCCTCAACGTCTGTCCCACTCGGATTTTCTTTTTGGGCAGATGGTTTGCCTGATAAATCGCTTTGGGAGATATGCCATAGCGTTTTGCAATACCGGCAACCGAATCGCCTTTTCTCACCACATATCTGCCGTCTGCCGAAGAAGCGGATTCAGTATAGCTTGATCCTGCCGCCGCTTTTTTGGACCGCGGTATTTTCAGCATATCTCCTGCCACGACACGAGCGCGTTTGCCCAGACGATTCAATCGTGCAAGCCGTTTGGCGCTCACTCCATAGCGCTTGGCAACAGAGGCAAGGCTCTCTTTTCTGCCGACTTTGTGATACTGGTAAGAGGGTTCCTGAACTACCTGCGGAGGAGATGATACCGGAATTTCGTCCAGTTTGGCAAGCAAATTCTGAGCGCTGTCTTTGGGGACTTTCAATAAATAGCTGCTATCCGGTACAATCTGATGGCGCAGTTCGGGATTCAGCGAAGCCAGCGTATCTTTGTCAATGTTCAACGCCTGAGCCAGATCGGAAATGCGGACCATTTTGGAAATTTCAACGGTTTCATATTCCAACGCGGGATGGGGCAGAACTTTATCCAAGCCGTATTTTTCAGGTTCTTTCAGAATATGAAGCGTTGCCAGAAACCGAGGGACATATCGGGCAGTTTCTCTTGGAAGTTTTTCGTACAAATCCCAGAAATTATCCAGATAATTGATATTCTGCTGACGAATTTCCCGAAGCACTCTGCCTTCTCCGCAGTTATAAGCAGCCAGAACCGTTGCCCAATCACCGAAGATCTGGTGAAGTTCTTTGAGATATTCGATAGCTGCTTTGGTAGATTTTTCCGGGTCCATACGCTCATCCACATATCGGTCGCGCTTCAGACCGTATTTGTAGCCGGTGGACGGAATGAACTGCCATATTCCCAAGGCTCTGGCAGGAGACAGCGCATGATCCTGAAATCCGCTTTCGATCAGCGGCAGCCATGCCAATTCGACCGGCAGACCTGCTTTTTTCATTTCCTCGGCAATCATCGCATGATATCTGCCTGAACGCCGATATGCTTTGTAAAAAAAACATTCCTGCCCGTCTTTTCCGGGACTTGTCAGAATCTCGATTTCAGCCGCTACATGATGATTCATGATCATCGGAATGGCATCGTATTTGCCTTTGGCAGCAGTGTTTCGAGACGCGTAAATTTCCAGAATACGCTTTGAAATCAGAAATCGCAGGTCTTCCTTCTGTCGCCCGAGTTCCGCATCGTCTTCGGTATCCACACCCAAAATCCGTGAATAGGCATTATCCAATGATGCAAGAGCCTTATCAGAATCTCCGCTTTTCCAGAGTTCCTGAGCTTTTTCACAAAAATCCATTGCTTCTTCGAAAACCGGATGAATGCTCACAAGTTCAGGGTCTTCGGCATCCTCCGAATCATCATCTGCCAGATCATTTTCTCCGACAGTAAGCGATTCCGTATCTTTGGTTTCGGAAGCATCACAGGTATCCGAGTCTTCTTCCTCGGCAAATGCTTCAATATCTTCATCTGTAATGTCATCAATGTCATCACTGCTATCATCCTGCATCACAGCAGGTTTCTGAGCTATTTTTCGGACAGGGCTGTCGGTGTTCTGAGGAGGAGTGCTGATAGCAGTGTTCTGTTGTGTCGGTGATATCGAGGTCGGATGAGGGGGTGCCGCACATGCTGAAAACAAAAACATTGCTACGATCTGTATCAAAAAAACAGTGTACTTCTTCATAATTACCTACTTTCTCCCATAAGTTTTCAAGTTTGAGTCCCTGAAAAAACATCTTCTGCTTTAAACAACTTGAATGTTTTTGTCAAGCCTTGAATAATGATTAAAATATTTTATATAATTTTATAAATTATATAAAATATTATCCTTAGTATTGTAACATATTGATAGTTATATATATTTACTTCTAAGCTACGATGATGTGCAGAGATCGTTCGGCGCGGCTTGTGAAATCATAATATTTTCATATTTTATCAGGATTTGAACGCCGAATATTTTTCAATCCGGATCAGTGCAAAAAAGCACATATTATCTTTGACCTTTCTTGACCTCTTTCTTTTTTTCGGTTATCTTATGATCATGTGATCATGATATGGAAAAGTCGGCTTTAGCTATCTGAAAAAATAAAATGTAAAGCCCGGAAAAATTCAGCGAGCGACAAAGGATGAAATTTTGTCTTTTTTCAAGGATAGATATTGATTATGTCGGATAACTTTAAAAAAATTATCGATGCATTGAACATGATGAATGTTGCCATGACGCAGATCCGGCTGTATCCGCCGACCAGTCCCATGATTGTCAATTCCATGAACCGGGCATATCAGACAATTGTGTCCGCATTGACCAAGGAAGAGTCGGTGGTGATTGTGGAAATGGGCAAAAGCTACCTGATTGCAGGACAGGCGCTGACGGAAAAAGATCAGCGAAAAAATCCTCAGGCAATGGGACTGCTGAATACCGTTTTCGGATTCGGTTTGAAAAGCGTCGAATTTTTCAGAGGCATCCGAAAAAATGAGCTTCATAAATTTCTGGAACTCGTGGGGAAAAACCCTGAGACCGAATCGCCTGAGAAACTGCTTCGGGACGCTTCTTCCGATAATATTTTTCCGCATATTCTGATGGATCACAAGGTCTATGTGGCGGTGGACAAGGATCGTCAGATACTGGCAAGCATCGGTGTACGGGATGAAGATATTGCCCGTCATTTCACCGGTGACAAATCCATGTCAGAAAGCGAACTGCAAAAAGTCAGAGATATGGCAAAAAACCCGGAATGGGTGGAAAAAGCGTTTCAGACTGGCATGAACCAGCTTCTGGATCGCCGCAACACCATGACGATCAGCAAACTTGCTGAAATGATTGTTCATATTATCCGGGTGCTGGATGATCTGCTGGAAGATTCGGGAAAAGAAAAATTGTCCGCGTATATTTCAGGCGTTATGGCAGATATGGATGATGAGCTTCTGAGCATGATTCTGTCTCAGAATGTGGATGAACTGCTCAATGGAAGCCTGTTTGGAAATCTGATCGGAAAGCTGGGGGATGAAAAATTTTCCGATGTCGCGTCTCTGATTGGACAATCCGAAGCTGCTGAAACATCGAGTACTTATCAGGCAATGATGGCTTCCGACAAAGGAAAGCGGCTGACGCCTCAGATCAGGCACAAAATTTCCAGGCACAAAGAAGACAAACAACGACGCATTGCACGGATTCAGGGAGGCATTGCCGCGATTATCCGCGGTGAAACCGCTCCGTTTGCAGACAAAGAGGTCATGGATGCTGTTCCTTCGGTAGTCAGCGAAATGCTTGCTGTAGGAAATATCAGTGAAATCAGCCAACTAACCGGCAGACTAGCTGACGGACTACTGACCGATACTTTCGAACTCCGCTCCGAAGCGGCAAATACTCTGGCAAATATCTGTGAAGATTTCATGGCATCCCGTAAAATTGAGGAATTATTGGCAATTTCTCAGAAGATGTGCGAATGGATAAAGCTCGAACCTCTGTTTACTCAGGCTTGTGGCAGAATATATACGGTGTTGGGGGAACTTCTCGGCATACTGACAGAAGATTTTCGGTGGAACGAAGGCGGCAGTATCGCTGATGCACTTTATTCGGTTGCCTATCTGATGCCGGACAAAGTCAAAGCACACAGAAATCTGGCTTCTCATACTTTGAGGAGTGTGGCGACTGAAAAAAACATACAGATTCTGATCGAAGAATTCAGGCACAACTCGAAAGGGAAACAGCAGACAGCCGGTTTTCTGTTGAGCCGGATCGGAGAGTTTTCAGCCGAATATCTGCTAGATATTCTGGAAAAAAGCCAGAACAGAGCCGAAAGATCCCAAATTCTCAGACTGATGCCCGATCTCGGATCTGCCGCTCTACCCGCGCTGAGAGAACGGCTCAATCGCGGAGGAACATGGTTTTATCTGAGAAATCTGATTCTGATTCTTGGAAAAATTGGTACAGAAAATGAAGCCAGCATTTTGGCAACGTTGCTTTCTCATGAAGATTTCCGGGTCAGACAGGAAGCGTTGACCAGTCTTTATGCGATCGGCGGAAAATATCGGGGAGAGATATTGCTGTCCGTGTTTGCTTCGGCAGATGAAACCACAAAGGGAATTATTGCCGATATGCTGGGTGCGTTGAAATATACGGAGGCTGTTCCGGTATTTCTCGAAGTGTTGGGGGCAAAGTCTGTTTTTTCCACAAAAATTACCGACCGCTTCAAGGTACGGCTCTGCCATGCTCTCGGAAAAATCGGAGATCCGAAGGCAGTTCCGGTGTTAAAAGAAATCGGAGAACAAAAAAGTCTGCTGGGAATTTCCTCTCACAGCGATGCAGTGAAAAACGCAGCTGCCAATGCGATTGCGGAAATCCGGCGAGCGGAAACTCTCAAAGCCGTATCTTTCTCGGATATGACGCTCACACTTCCCAAACCTGCTTCGTCTTCTGAAAAACAGGAGCCGATGTTCAAATTGGGACCGCCTAAGCCTTCTTCTCAGGAAAAAACGGAGTTGACGCTTGTTTCGCAGCCGGAGAAATACGGCAAAATCGTTGTGATCGAAGATGAGTCTGTGAGCCGGAATTCGGATACCATCGAAACCTCTGCGGTTACATTCCTGTTCAATCAGGTTGCGATTTTTGCCAAACAGAAAGAGTTTGCCAAAGCCGAAGAGATGCGGCAGAAACTGGTCGAGCTTGATCCGATGGCGTTGTCCGAAATTGTACGCGCGGGTGAAATCATCGAACAGGAGAAAAAAGAAGAGCTTCACACCGGTACAAGTCTGTGGGCTGATCTGGATGAAAATTTAAGCATCGATGAGGCTCGTGCGCTGTATGAAGCAATGGAAGACATAACCTTTGAAGCAGATCAGCCGGTTTATAGTCAGGGAGAGCGCAATACAAAGCTGTATTTTATCACAGAAGGGCGTCTCAAACTGATTTATCGTCATGGCAACACAGAACATCTGGTCAGAACATCGGAGCCCGGAGATATTATGGGCGGAGACAGCTTTTTTTTCATTACCTTCTGTACCACATCTTTGATTACGATTTCCGGTGTTATTGCAAAATATCTGGATAAAGACATTCTCAATTCTTGGAAAGAACAGTATCCTCAACTGGAAGCAAAACTGTATGCGTACTGTCAGCCGCATTTCGAAAGTATCCATCAGTTTTTAAAGGAAAAAGAAATTGATCGCCGAAGCCGGCATCGTATCGAAATGTCCGGGCAGATAACCCTGCAACTGCTCAAATCCAGCGGAGAACCCGAATCCAAAGAATTCAGAGGAAATCTCAGAGATATATCGGCAGGCGGCTTGTCTTTTTCCATCAAAACCTCGGAAAAAACCGCTCAGGTACTGCTGGGGCGGAAACTCGGAATTACCGGAGATGTTGCGGGAATTGCCATCAGAACAATCGGAACCGTAACCGGCGTGATTCACCGACATTCCAGCACCTATTCGATTCACGTCAGGTTCGATGAAGATTTGGATCAACAGAGTATCATTCATATTGAAAAAGAGAGAAGACGATGAAAACAAAGATAAAATTGCTGGTGTTGATGATGCTGATAATGGGAATCTGGGGATGCGGAGATACGGGCGGCAAAGAGGATACCAACGACGATTCTACATCGGTTGACACTCCGGCATTTACTTATTCCAAAGCGGATGACCTGAAAACTCCTTTTTATTGCAGCGGAGGTACGGTTACTTTTGAGATCACTTATACCGGAACCTGTTCATACAGCTTTGATATTATCAATAAAAATACACAGAATGTGCAGGAGAATCTTGCTGCGGGTACGGGAAGTCTCGGCACAGTCGCGAAAAGCGTCTCTCTGCCAAAAGGAGATTACTTTATGAGCGCGAACACCGGCACATGTTCATGGACAACGATCAAAGTTTACGGTCCGGTAGTTCAATACGCGTCTTATGTCTTGTGCAATAATTCTCCCGATGTTCCGTCTTCCACAACCTGTAAAGATCACGGCGGAGTCAGCGGAATTTTGGGCTGCGATAGAGTGTCGGGTTATTTTATCTGCAAGGATGGCACGATATCCGATACAAAATGTTTCTGTCCGTAAAAGAACCTTTCAATTCTGTCGGCTGCCGAACCATCGCAGACTATCCCGAAGGGATGAGATTTCTATTTCACCCCTTCGGAAAAAGCGAAATTATCTTTCCACAATCATTGCCATTCCCATGCCGCCGCCGATGCACATGGTGAACAAGCCAGTTTTATAGTTTTTTCGCTTCATCTGGTACATGCCGGAAACCATCTGACGAGCGCCGGTGCAGCCGATGGGATGTCCCAGAGAAATGCCGCTGCCCAGTTCATTGTGCTTATCTGTGGCGATTCCCAATTCCCGCATACAGCCGATAGCCTGAGACGCGAAGGCTTCGTTCAGCTCAATCATATCTATATTTTTGATG
>CAZMDM010000461.1:0-2886 GCA_964564775.1 uncultured Desulfonema sp.
ATCCCGATATTCAGACCGATTATGCTCATGTAGATGCGATCTGCATGTGGATGGTCAAAAATCCCGAATGGTTCGATGTGATTGTTACGGACAACATGTTCGGCGATATTATCACGGATTTGGGCGCAATGATTCAGGGCGGCATGGGCATCGCGGCAGGCGGCAATATCAATCCTGCAGGATTATCCATGTTCGAGCCTATCGGCGGTTCTGCCCCGAAATATACCGGAAAAGGCGTGATTAACCCGATTGCGGCAATCAGCGCGGGACAACTGATGCTGGAGTTTTTGGGAGAAGCTCAGGCAGGCGCAATGATCGAAAAAGCCGTCATCAAGGCTCTGCGGGACAATATCAAAGATGTGGCTGCCGGTAAAATGGGATATTCCACCAAAGAAGTGGGCGATCTGATTGCAGGCTATATTGACAAAGGCGTCTGAAGCCTGCCTAAGCAAATCTGACTTTCAGCCCCGAATTTATTTCGGGGCATAAAACGGATTTCGGAATGAGGTCAAATATTACTGGGTCAGAGCTTCCAATTCATCTGTGCGATGCAGATGATCTAATCGCTCGATACCGATTTTTTTGAGGTTTTCGATGAGATTTTTGGAATTTTTCGCATTGACATAAATACTCTGACCGTTGAGTTTTTTCAAAATCGCGATATTGTCAAGATCGAACTGCATTAAAAAATAGGATGACTGGGTACTCAACAGAACCTGAGTTTTATCCGCTGCTTTTTCGAACAAGCCTGCCAGAATTGCAAGGGTTCTGGGATGAAGTCCCACAGACGGATCATCGATACAGATCAGAGACGGAGGCTCAGGCAGCACACACAGACTTGCCCATGCGATAAAGCGCAATGTCCCCGACGCCAGATCCGCGAGCGTGAGTTCTGTTGCCATATTTTCTTCTTCCCAAAAGACCAATACTTCATTCAGCCCGCCTCTGGCTTTGACGGTCATACTTTTGAATCCGGGAACCGCAAACTGAATCAGCGATTTCAAGTCTTCGAATGCTTCGGGGTGTTCGGTCATCAGATAAAACAGAATCATCCCCAGATTTCCCGCGTCCTCATCCAGTATCGGGTGTTGAGTGATGGACACCGGTCTTCCGATTTTTTCGATATTGAAATTAAAGGGACTGTAAAACCGCCAGCCACGAATATACTCTCTGAGAGTGAACAATGTCGGAAGATTTGCATCTGCCACCGCACTGAGTGCCAGACGGTTGTCTTTGCCGATCTTCCATTCTTTTCTTAAAAAATCGCCGTCTTCTGGGTCTCTGACCAAGCCTTTGCCATCTCTGAAATCCAGATAAGTATAAATATTCTGCGTATCTTCCGCAGATGCTTTTTTCGTAACCACCCGTTCGAAATTGACTTTGGGACTGCCGACCGGACCGTTCAGTTCTCCCTGATAATACAACGCGGTTTTCTTCTGCAAGTTGATTTCGGCATTCCAGAACAGTTTATCCGCTCCGTGACTGTGAAAAATCCGCTTGTTGAATGCACCGGAAATAATTTCCGGCGGAATATCATACGTGCATCCGTCTCTCAAGAATTTCAAAAATTCGAACAGGCTGGTTTTGCCCGAACCGTTTGCACCGACAATCACCTCCAACGGCTTGAAGGTAAAAAGCAAATCCCGAAAAGGGCGGTATCCCCGGATGCGGATGGCAGGCAGCCAACAGTATTCGCTCATAAACAGTCTCCCTTGATTCGGCTCTCATATTCTCATAAAATTGCCGAAATTCAAAGTTGATTTTTCCTATTGCCGCAATTTCTTCAGGAATATTTCCGCTTCAGAAGGCACGGACGTAAAACACACCCGGAACACCTCAGCTGAGACGGTTGTGATGACTTTCGCATACAGGCTCTCGGAAATTTCCATTCCGCGATCCCACAACGTCAGTACGATATTGCTCAACGCAGTACATTGCTGGGAAGATCGGATATCTGCCTCGCGATCTCCCAACGCGATGATTTCGCCGCTATGCAGCAGTTTTCCGGCATATTTGCCCTCCAGCACCCGAAAACGTACAGATACCGGCGGAACTTCTTTCAGATGGCTTGTTTTCTGAGGAAGAATCAGGTCAAACTCTCCGGTAATGCCGCCAATATCATAAATCGTAATGGGATGATCTACCCCTTTGGGCATAACTTCGATCTCTCCGATGATTTTCAGAATCTCGCCGCACGCATTTAGAGTGCTTTCGGAAATCAATACCTGTCCGCCCACCGTATAGGACTCGATCCGGGATGCGAGATTCACATGACTTCCCACCACACCGTATTTGGAGCGTTTCTCTGAGCCGATATTGCCCACGACCACTTCGCCGGTATTGATGCCAATGCCCTGAGCAATTTCAGGATAACCGTTTTTACGATTTTTTTCATTCACGCCCGCGATTGCCAACTGCATTTCCATCGCACAGGCAACTGCCCGAATCGCATCATCTTCCCGTAAAATCGGCGCGCCGAAAATCACCAGAATCGCATCTCCGATAAATTCATCAATGGTTCCTTGATATTTCAGAATAATTTCCGTCATTTTTTCCAGATAAACATTGATGATTCTGACAACATCTTCCGCAGGCAGATGCTCGCTGATGGTTGAAAACCCTCTGAGATCACTCATCATAATCGTTACTTTGCGCTTTTCGCCGCCTAATTTCAAGCCTTCGGGAGATTCCAGAATACTGTCCACCACATCATCCGACAGATATCTGCCGAACACTTTTCGGATAAAACGGTTGCGGATTTCAAGCTGTTTTCTGCTTTTCAGCAACTGCTGGTATGCCTCATTTCTTTCCAGCAAATGAATATAGCCCTGAGAATGATAGCGGATTCGGGCAATCAGTTCGAGCTTGTCCGGGAGTTTGACCAGA
>CAZMDM010000462.1:0-2231 GCA_964564775.1 uncultured Desulfonema sp.
ATAGCGGGTAATATCGCCGTATTCGATGGTTCGTTCCGCAGTCATCAGAGAGGTGATTCCCATGGTTTTCAATGCCATCGCTATTCTGAACAGTTCATGGCGGATAATTCCCGCGTCTTCGAATCGGCTGAAAATAGCTCCGAGCGAATCCATTACCAGTCGCTCAGCATGGATTTTATTCACCGCGTTCTCGATTCTTGCCAGCAGCGCGCCCAGATCGAATTGTCCGGTTACCAGCGTTTCTTCGGAAAGAATCGGCGACGCATCCACAAATGCCCATTTTTCCTCTGCTTCCCAATTGCCGATCTGCCACCCCAGCGAAGAAAGGTTTTTGCGAATATCATTCGGAGATTCTTCAAAGGTTACAAACACGCCGGATTCATTTTTTTTCAAAATACCTTCAGCCAGAAACTGTGCGGCAAATACAGTTTTCCCGCTGCCTGCGGTTCCTGAAATCAGAGTGGTGCGTCCTTTGGGAATACCGCCGTTGGCTATCAGATCGAATCCAGGAATTCCTGTTTCCAGTTTTTCAACAAAATTGACATCTTCCATGATTGTTCTCCTTTTTCCGAATCAACATGCCTCTTTCAAAACTTTTCAACCGAGCGATAAACCGGCCGGCGATAATCCAAAGCCTGCTTAAGCAGTCTTGAGCTTTCAGCCCTGAAATTTATTTCGGGGCATAAAAACGGACTTCGGAAAGAGGTCTAATAGATCAGCCCGATTTCAAGACCTGTAAGAACTTTTTCTTTGTTTGACAGGTCTCCGATCAGATACCGCGCAGGGGGCGGAGATTCTTTGATCAGTGTCGGGGTAGCCAGTATTTTCTTCTGTTCCGCAGCTTCGGGATTTTCCAAAACATCGATAATCGTCAGTCGGAAATTACCCTGAAGTTCCTCATCGCAGATTCGTCTGATATTGGAAATGGCGGAATTGGAGCGATGCGTTTTTCCGGCGATATATAATTTGAATTCGAATGCACCCATAAAAACCTCTTTCATGCTTTCTTTCCGTTTGAAGCCCCTCGGATTGTAGTAACTCCGACACATCTGTTTCGGTAAAACGAGAGCAGATAGCCCATCAGTTCCAGCAGCATCATGCGCCCGGCATCCGCATAAATCTGAGCTTTCCGCGAACTGAGTTTTTCTGTTTTATGTTGTAATGCTTTCACATGGATGTCCACCAAATCTCTGGGACCCGCATTGAAAAATCCCAGCCGTTCCGCCATGGTCTGCATCAGAACCGAAATGTCATTATCCACTTTGAACAGTTCTTTTTCAACAGCCAAATCCATCCATTCTTCATAGTTTCCGACAAATTCTTCGAATGTATCTGCCAAAGCGGTCCGCAGTGGTCTGACTCCTAGATATTCGGAAGTGATCACGGATTTTCGGGGTTCGGAATACTTCCGCAGAGACTTAATTTCCCATTTTCGGCTGTTTTCCGCAAGCTTTTTATCGGTAATATCTTCGAAAACCGAATAAACCTGCCAAGGCTTGCTTTCTCCGTGTCCGAACTGCGGCACGGAACTGACCCTGACCCATATCATATCTGCTTTGGAAATACTGAAGATTCCCATGATAACATCGCGCGTTTCCTGTCCTGTTCTCAGGCTGATTGCCGAAGGGTACTCATCCGAAGCAAACTCCGATCCGTCTTCCCGGATGATCCGCCATACGAAATCCGAAAATGTCCTACCTTTCATCTGCTCGGCTTTCAAGCCCAATATCTTTTCCGCAGCCGGATTCACATCGGTTATTTTCCCATCGCCGTCCTGATATACCACCCCATAGCCGATGGTTCCGAAAAACGTCCGATACTGCTCCTCGCTTTTTCGCAGGGCATACTCTGCCCGCTTGCGCGCGGTAATATCGTGATAGGTAATCACAACGCCATATCCTTCAATCGGAATCGGCGCGGCATGAACATTGATCCATATAATTTCTTGATTCTCTTTGATAATCCCCATTTCCACATTTTCGACCAGTTGCCGGGTTTTCAGGGCGCGGACACTGGCATATTCGCCAGCAGGCATCGGTGTTCCGTCAGGACGGATAATTTTCCATTCATATCCGTCAAGCTTCTGTCTTCTGTGTTCGGTAACCGAAATACCGAGAAGCCGCTCGGATTCCCGATTGACTTCGATCAGATTTCCGTGTGCATCGGTAACACTGACTCCTACCGGAAACGATCCGAACAGCACCCTGTATTTTTCCAGACTGACTCGAAGC
>CAZMDM010000463.1:0-6953 GCA_964564775.1 uncultured Desulfonema sp.
CATACCCTGAATGGCTTTCTGGATCAGGTCTTTGGTATCCACAGAATCAACATAATTTTTTTCTATCAGATCAATCACATCTGAAAAAAGTTTCAAGCCTTTGTACGTTTCATCCCCTGCGGTCAGCGTCCGATAATAGCCCGATACGGCTATGCCCATCACAACAGCAATTGCAATCACTATCCACAGTTTTGTAAATCCTTTTTTTCCCCAAACCATTTCCTCTTGCTCCTTTAGCCTCTTTTTAGCCATTTTATCGGATCCATCGGTTTTCCATGATGTCTCACCTCGAAATGCAGCCCCGGACCCGTCACAGACCCCGTATCTCCGACCGTTCCGATGGTTTCGCCTGTCTTTGCCTGATCCCCTTTGGTTTTGAAAACTTCCTCCAAATGGGCATAAACCGTATAATAATGATCTCCGTGATCCAAAATCATCATATTTCCATAGCCTTTGAACCAACCGGAGAATAACACTTCACCGTCATATACCGCACAAACCGCAGACCCGCGCTCGGTTTCGATTACAATGCCGCTGCGGAAATTGCGGATATTGAACTCCGAATTGTGATACACACCGAAATTCTGTGCAATCTTACCCTCTGTCGGCATTTTTAGCAAGCCCTTGCGTTTCAAAAATTCGGATTTGCCGCTATTTTCCGAATCCGCTTCTTTTTCAGGCAATTGTTTCTCAGCCTGAACCCGTTTTCGGGATTCCTGATACAAGACCTGAATTTTATCATCCAAATCTTTGGCAGATTGTTCCAACGCGTTTAGAGATGCTAGCATCAGCGTTTTTTTCTTGCGGATACTTTCCAAAATTTTTTCACGATCCGCCCGCTTATCCTTCATCTCCTTCATCTGAGCTTCATATATTTTTTTGACGATAAGTTTTTCTTCTTTTTTGCTGTTGAGCTTTCTGATTGTGTTTTCGAGTTCCTGCTTCTGCTTTCCGAGTTCTTTGAGAAGTTTTTCATCGTTCGCCAGAATGTTTTCCAAAGATTTTTTGCGGTGAAAAAAATCATTTACCGATTGAGCTGATGCCAGTATATTGATTTTTCCCAATTTGTTCAGCTTATACAATGCCGATACCCGCTCTTCCGCGAGTTCCTCATTGTCTTCGATCTTTTTGCTCAGATTTCGGATTTCCTGAGTCAGTTCAGCAATTTTTTTATCGGTTTTTTCAATTTCGGAACGGGATGCGGACACCCGTTTTTTGGACTGCTCGATGATTTTATCAGTCTCATGGAGTGTATCCAGAATCTTGTCTTCCTCGCGGCGCACATCCTGAAACTGTGCCTTTTCTTTTTCGATCTGCTCCCGGATGCCATCGGATTTTTTCTTCAACTGCTCGATTTTCTCTTCTTCGAGCGCAAAAATCCGGGGTGCATCTCCGAGCGACGCCAGTATGATGCACAACAGAATTATTTTAAAAATCGTCTTAGAGACAGATAAGATCCCAGCCATCCTATGAGAATGCTTCCGATGACGATGCAAAGCTGCATGACCGGCGACAAAAAGCATATCCGAATCCCCGAAAGAGTATGAGTAATATTGGATTCCAAGAAGCGGAATGCCAGCATTAGGGTCAGAAGCCCGCAAGCTCCTCCCAACGCTCCCTGACACATTCCGATCAAATAAATCGGTCCTTTGATAAAGCTGTCGGATGCACCGACCAACTGCATAATTTCGATTTCCTCGCGCCGCGAATATAACACCAACCGGATGGTATTTGCCACAAAGAACACAGCTGCCATGAAAAAAATTCCTGCCATTGCGGACGCCGCTAAGCGGAACAGATTGAGAAATCCGGTAAATTTTTCAAGCCATTGCTGTCCGTATTCCACATCCGCTACCTGCGGCAACGCTCCGATGCGGACTGCGATGGTTTCGGTTTTATCCCAGCTTTGAAATTCCCGCGACACCCGAATCTCAAACGCATCCGGCAGGGGATTGTTTTTCAGATGGGATAGCAAAGACGCTTGATGTTTCAACTGGGTTTTTAATTCTTCCAATGCTTCTTCTTTGGAAACAAAGCGCACGGATTTCACGCCATCAATACCTTCGATTCTGAACTGAATTTCGGAAATTTCATCTCCGGGCATATCTTTGCTCAGATATGCCATGATGCGAATATCTTCCACCCAACTGTTCAGCAGTGCCTCGACATTGACAAAAAACAGCAAAAACGCGCTGACCATCAGCACCGCAAACGCTATGGTAACAATCGTTACCGCAGTTAAAAAAAAGTTTGAAAAGATATCTTTGAATGTCCGTATAATAAACCGTATCATGTCAGTTTTGGAATTTTCGTGTCGGTTTCGATGCAGCCCTGCTTCAGAATAATCACTCTGCCGCCAGTATTGCGGATCAGTTCCGTGTCATGGGTGGCAATGATCACTGTGGCCCCGTATTCGTGAAATCGCTTCAGCAGACCGAATACGGCTTCTGCGGACTCCTGATCCAGACTGCCTGTGGGTTCATCCGCCAAAATGATTTTGGGATTTCCGGCAACTGCCCGCGCGACGGCAATACGCTGCTGTTCTCCGCCGGACAGACTCAGAGGATATGCTTTGTAACGGTCTTCCATGCCCACAGTCCGTAGCAGACTCCTGACGCGTTTATCAATCAGATTGCTTTTGGTACCGACCGCCTCGACCACCAGAGCAATATTGTCATACACGGTTTTGCTCGGAATCAGCTTGTAATCCTGAAACACAATGCCGAAAGTTCTTCTCAGCATCGGAATTCTGTCTCTGGAAAGCCGCGCCAGATTCAGACCGTTCACCACCACCTGTCCCTGAGACACCGGCTCGCCCAGATACATCATTTTCAACAGAGTGCTTTTGCCCGCGCCGCTGTTTCCACTGACAAAAACAAATTCCTTTTCGGCAATATCCAGACTGATATCCACCAAAGCGGTCTTTGTGCCATAGCGTTTATACACATGAAACAATTGGATAATCTGAGCGTTCGTGTTGCTTTCTTCCATCATAAATCAGATCACCATTTTTCTCTCCAGATACTGGACAAACATCGAAAGGGCAAATGTCAGAATCAGATACAGAAGAGCGCATACAAACCATAATTCGAACGGCTGAAGACTCGTGGTAACAATTTCACGGGTAGCTTTGCTCAACTCCCGGATAGCGATAATACCCAACAGCGAAGAATCTTTGATCAGACTGATAAACTGACCTGCAAGCGGCGGCAGAATCCGGCGCATTGCCTGAGGCAGAATGACGTGAACCATAGACTGAACATAGCTCATCCCCAAAGAACGGGAAGCTTCGGTCTGTCCCCGATGAATGGACTGAATGCCCGCCCTGACAATTTCCGCAACATACGCTCCTGTAAAAAAAGCCAGTGATGCAACACCGAACCATATCGGCGGAATCTGTCCGATTCCTTGTTTGGCAAGCAGGGTATTCACCAGAGTTCCGAGTACGAAATGCCAGATAAAAATCTGCACCAGAAGCGGAGAGCCGCGAATCAGCTCGATATAGGTGATCGAAGCCCATCGCAATGCAGGATTCGTGGAAATTCGGGCAAGTCCGGTGAACAGACCGATGATAATACCGAAGATAATCGCAACAAAGCTTACTTCCAGCGTAACCCACAAACCTTCGAGCAGAATGCCGATCCGCCATTTTTTATGAGATGCCAAAACATCTCCGGCAAACACCAGATCGCCCTGTCTGACATTGATTTTATCGGACAGAGTTTTATAGCGTTTTTCCTCATTGCCATCTTTGATAACAATTACGGTTTCTTTGCCCTGTTGAGTAACAGAAGTGACCGTGCCGCCAGATTCCGATTTTATTTCAATGGTTTCTTCATAAAAGAAATACTGAGGCACTCTGAACCAGCGCCATACATAATCAATCTGAAGCGTGGCATAATACAGCCCCAGAGTCATTCCTCCCATAACCAGAAAGAATACCACTGCCCAAAAATAATAGTTTTTTCCGCGTACAGGATGTGCAGTCATTTTTTTGAAAAATCCTTAATAAATTTTTAAGATCATCATATATATCAATTAAAACTATTCACGAGTTAGTATTCAGATTCATGGATTTTTCGTAATTCCCTGATATGACGATGAACCAATTCTGAAATAGAGATTCCATTTTTTTCAGCATAGTGTGTGAGAAATACTATTTCATCCATTGGCAACTGAATTGTCAAATTTTCGATACCTATATTATTACCCGAACCACTTGCGATATTTGAATGATTAACATTACCCTTTATAGAAACAATATTATTAACAATATGAGGTAAGACAATTTGAGGTGTTACGTTTCTATAATCTTCATAATTTTGATAAGAAAGCGCTTTTTGCCCATCATATGTTATAGTACAATGCACAAGATAGTAACGATAGCTGCTTCCCATTGAGCGATCTTTAATGACTTCGCTATCATCAAACTGAAGATATCCAAATTTTCTCAGAGCAAAAATTTTGGATACCAAATCGTCAAAGGATTTTCTATCATTATCACTATTAGTTTTGGGTTCAAGAACACCACCCGAATCTCGGACTTGTATTAAAGCATTAAATAATTTTTCATCTAATATATTTGACATCTTAGATATATTGTCCTTTCAAGTTTCAAACTCTTCGCATCAATTCATAGGTTAATGCAAGCGATACGGCATATTTTGTTTGGATATCCATTTATCTGATTTTTTACATATCCGATGCTTGCCGATTTGTCAACCTACTTTCTTTGCAGGGTAAAACGCATTGTCACAACCATTTTTTTCTCTTGAACCAAACAATCATTGCCACTGCAACCGCTAACATCATGCCCAACGCGCCGAAATAGCCCCATTGCCATTCGAGTTCCGGCATATATTTGAAATTCATACCATAAATTCCTGCCAGAAAGGTCAAGGGAATAAAAATCGTGGCGATAATGGTCAGCACCTTCATCACTTCGTTCATCCGATTGCTCATACTTGAAAGATAAATATCCGTCATCGAAGATAATATTTCCCGAAACGATTCGATGGCATCTATTGCCTGCACCGTATGTTCCCGAAGATCATTAAGATAAATTCGGGTTCCGTCCTGAATCAGCGCAAAATCTCCGACTGCCAGATTACTGAAGATTTCTCTGAGGGGCCATATCTGTCTTCGGATAAACATGACTTCCCGTTTCATATCGTGAATTTCCTGAAAGAGCTGAGAAGTCGGATGATCCGACAGTTCTTCTTCGGCAGATTCCATCATCTCGCCGAATGCTTCCAATACCGCAAAATATTCATCAACCACCGCGTCTGCCAAAGCATATCCGAGATAATCGCTGCCCGCGCTGCGAATCCGACCTTTTCCGCTGCGAATTCTTTTTCGGATCGGATCGAACATATCTCCGGCTTCTTCCTGAAACGAAATCAGAAAATTGTTTCCGATAATCAGGCATAGCTGTTCTGCTTCGATTTCGCTGTAATTTTCCTTATAAATCAACGTTTGCAGGTTGATAAAGATGTAATTGTCAAATTCTTCCATTTTCGGACGCTGCCCCGTATCCAGAATATCTTCGAGCGTCATGGGATGGATATCGAAGATAGCGCCGATCTGCTCGATAAACTGTGTCTGATGAAGCCCGTCAACATTGATCCAGATCATATTGCCGCTGTTTTTGTAAGGCAGGATTTCGTCAGGGACGGCGATCTCTGTTTCTTCAACAATATCAAGATTGTACGATATCAACGAAATTCGGACAGGCTCATCGGAAGATTTTCCGCTATATACCAGAGTTCCGGGAGCCAATGTGCGGGGTCTGCTTCGTTTTGCGATCCATTTTATCATAACTGTGACCGATCCGGTTTTATGAAGAAAAATTGTTCAGTTGAGATATTATCGGAACTTTATCATTCTATCCCGTAAAAATCAACCCGGTCGGATAATAATCCGCAGAAATCGGTTGAGGCTATGAAATCGGTTGAAAAATCATCACGGTTCATGTATGCTTTTCCAAAATTCATAGGAGCGAAATTATGAAGCTGCATGAACTTACGATTGAGAAAGCCTCTGAACTTCTTCATAAAAAAGAAATTTCTTCACGGGAACTTGTGTCAGCATATCTTGAACGCATCGAGTCTGCGGATTCGAAAATCGGTGCGTATATTACCGTTGCCAAAGAAACAGCGCTGGAAAAAGCCGATATCTCGGACAAAGCCATCAGAGAGGGCAGCCGTCTGCCTCTGATCGGGATTCCCATCGCTGTCAAAGATGTAGTCTGTACACAGGGACTTACAACCACCTGCGCGTCGAAGATTCTGGCTGACTTTGTTCCGCCCTACAATGCCACCGTGATCGAGAAACTTCATTCTCAGGGAGCGATCATTTTGGGCAAAACCAACATGGATGAATTTGCCATGGGATCATCTACGGAAAGCTCTGCATTCCAACTGACCCGCAATCCATGGGATATGAATCGGATTCCCGGAGGATCGAGCGGCGGTTCTGCCGCGTGCATAGCTGCGGATATGGCAGCAGGTGCTTTAGGCTCGGATACCGGCGGTTCGATCCGTCAGCCCGCATCTCACTGCGGAGTTGTCGGAATGAAGCCCACTTACGGCAGAGTTTCCAGATTCGGGCTTGTGGCGTATGCGTCTTCGCTGGATCAGATCGGTCCTTTTGCCAAATCGGTGAGAGATTGCGCGATTCTGATGAATGCCATTTCCGGATACGATCCCAATGACTCGACTTCCGTACCGAAAAGCGTGCCGAATTATACGGCTGCCCTGACGCACGGTCTGAAAGGCGTCAGAATCGGTCTTCCCAGAGAATATCTCGCTGCGGAAGGCTTACATCCCGATGTGAAACACTCGATGGAAAACGCTGTCAAAGTTTTTGAGCGCATGGGCGCGGAGCTTTTTGAAATTCCGCTGCCTCATACCCGATATGTTGTTGCGGTCTATTATGTGATTGCTCCCTGCGAA
>CAZMDM010000464.1:0-12505 GCA_964564775.1 uncultured Desulfonema sp.
TCATATGTGTATAAGAGTCAGTCCCGCAGCAATGGAAATAATTAATTTTCGCTGTGAAATCCGATAATCAGGATATCCTGCGATATCCGATAAGACCTGTGCCATCTGCTGGGGTTTGATGGCTAAGACAACAATGTCCGATGTCGAAAACAGTTTGAAATTATCCGAAGTAATCTGAACGCCATAGCTTTGTTTCATCAATTCAAGGCGATCCTGATATACATCGCTCATGGTGATTGCGGAAGGGGAAAAAATTCCGGATCGGGTCAGCGCGCCTACAAATGCTTCTCCCATATTGCCCGCGCCGATAAATCCGATGGTATGGTTCAACTGTGCCATATTATATGTTTCCTTTATGATCTGATGTTTTGTATCACTTTTTGTTAAAAAACAGACGGCTGCAAGCCGACATCTTGCCGAACCCGCAGCCTTCCGCTATTGTCTGTACACTTCAGACGCTATTTCGGTGACAGAACCATGAACATGTTGCGACCTTCTAATTTCGGTGCCTGCTCAACCACTGCGAGTTCCGCGGTTTCCTGAACCACTTTGTCCAAAACTTCTTTTCCCATCTGGGACAGGGTAATTTCACGCCCTCTGAACATGACGGTTACTTTGACCTTGTCTTTTTTATCGAGAAACCGCTTGATATGCCCGATTTTAACATCCAGATCATGATCTCCGGTTTTGGGGCGCACCTTGATTTCTTTCACATCGGATGTAACCTGTTTTTTCTTGGCTTCCGCCTGCTTTTTGGTCTGTTCATAGCGATACCGCCCGTAGTCCATAATCTTGCATACCGGCGGATTGGCATTGGGAGAAATTTCAACCAAATCCAGACCGAAATCCTGCGCAACAGCCAGTGCTTTATGAATCGGCAATACACCGAGTTGGTTGCCCTCGGGATCAATAACCCTGAGTTCTCTGGCTTTTATCTGCTGATTGATATTGACCTTATCGGCAAATTTTGACTTGGCGATGCTGTCACCTCCTGCGTTGATGTTTCTGATTGAATCATTAAAAAACCTGATGATTTATAAATTTATAACTGATAACATCGGGAAATGCAAGAAGAAAGTGCAGTATGTTTTTATCTGCGCTCCAGTTTTGCCACAGATTCGATATGAAAGGTATGGGGAAACATGTCCACCGGCTGTACCTCGACAATGTGGTAGCTGTCTTTCAGAATTGCCAAATCTCTTGCCAATGTCGCGGGATTGCAGGAAACATAGACCAGTCTGGGCGGCGCTATCAGCATGATCTGCCTGAGAACATCTTTGTGCATTCCCACTCTCGGGGGATCGAGAATCACCACATCGGGATTGTCTGTCATATTCGGCAGCATATCTTTGATATCGCCTGATACGAATCGGCAGTTGGAAATAGTGTTGATCTCGCAGTTGCGGATCGCGTCTTTGATCGCGCTTTCCACGATCTCGATGCCGATCACCTCCGAAGCCGCGTCCGACAGCGAAATGGCAATGGTTCCCGTGCCGCAGTACAAATCCCAGACCCGCTCTCTGCCGCTGAGTTCCGCGTATTGTTTCACGACTTCATACAACCTTTCTGCTCCGCCTGTGTTGGTTTGAAAAAACGAATTGGCGGAAATCTCAAATTCATACTGAGCGATTCTGTCTCTGATACTCGTATTTTTGCAGATCGGAATTTCATATTCTCCGATAGCCACGCCTGATTTCCGGGCAGTGATATTGTTCACCACCGAAACAATTTCGGGATATTTTGCCATCAGCATATCGGCTAAAGGCTGAATCGCATTCCGATTTTCAGAAGCCGTGATGATGTTCACCATCCAGTGCCGATATGCCGCCGAACTTCTCAGCATCAGAAAGCGCCAAAAGCCCTGATGAGTTTTCAGTCCGTAAGCCGGAAGACCGGAATCTTTCATATACGCTTTGGCATCTTCGAGAATCCGGTTGCCGGTTTCCGGCTGAAGCAGACAGGCGCGTATATCCAAGACTTTGTGAAAAGTTCCCGGAACATGCAGACCCAGCGCAAAATCAGGGTCGGCAGGCACGGATTCTCCGAGTTCATGAGGCATCAGCCATTTGCGGTCAGAACATGAAAACTCCATTTTATTGCGGTATCCGAAAATGTTTTCTGAAGAAATCGTGGGATTGACCCGAATATCGCGAATCAGGGCTATATGCTCCAGAGATTCGATTACATGCTGCTGCTTATAGTATAACTGACTGTCATAATTTAGAAATTGCCATGTGCATCCGCCGCAGAATCCACTGTAAGGGCATGGCGGATCAAGCCGCAATGAAGATGGCTGAATAATTTCGATGATCTTGGCTTCGGCATAATTTTTCTTTTTTCTAATAATTCTAACCATTGCCCGGTCATGCGGCACAGCTCCTTCGACAAATATCGCAAGTTCATCATGTTTTGCAAATCCTCTGCCTCCGAAAGCCATGTCGGAAATTTCAAGCTCAAGGATTTGTCCTTTTTTAACTGTCATAGTTAACCTTCTGTTAAGGATTTTATCCCTTTTTTATCAAGCTGATCTGTGGAAACAGTCTGATATTTATTGATAAAAGAATCTACTGCAACCTGAAGCAGATCGTCAATGGACATTTCAAATTCGATAGACATTTTTTTAAATTCTTTCAATTGCCGTTTGTTCAGCGTGATGGTCAGTCTTCCAGATTCCGGGGTTACATGATATTTGATTCTCGGCACAATTTCCTCCTTATCCGAGTTCGTCCGAAGCATGATTTTCAGATTTCAGGATTGACAGGATTATTAAAAAAGCAGAGTATGCAATCTTGCTAATCGTTAATCCTGAAAATCCCGGTTCAGACAATGAAAAATATTACAGCGTTTCGAATTCCGGCTTGAGCATGGCAGTGATATCTTCGGGAAATGCCATACAGACGCTTTCATTGAACAGTTTCTGAAGCGCGCCCACATCCGGGGTTCCCAATGCCTGATTGAAAAAGGTTCTGGGAGAAAATACCAGATGAAAGCGGGTAAAGTCGTCTGATTCCGCTCCGGTAAAAAAGTTCATGTTAAAGCTGTAAATCCCCATGCGGTGATAGGCTCTTATCGCGGCAATCAAGCCTTTGGCAATATCCGACAGATCGTTTCGGGTCAACTGAAGTGTCGAACAGATATTATCGGCAACGCCCACCACATCTCCGGCAACTCCCATCGGCGCGTAAGAAGACAGCCATGTGAATTGTCCGCTTCTGCCCAGATACCGCTTGCCGGTTTCGGTTTCGATTTTTACCAATTCATCCCAGAAATTTTTCCGATGCGTATCTGCATAAATTCGGGCGGCTTCCAATTCCTGACGCATGAGATTGGGAGCGGTCGAGGTGAAAAATACCTGTAAATGCGGATGAATCAGAGAACTGCCCGCTGGCGGCATGTAATTCCAGTTGATAATCGGATATACCGCTTCGGGATGATTCAATGCCTTGATTCGTCTGAAAAAATCAATGGCAAATTCGAATGCATTGCTGATCAGTTCGGTTGTAAATTCGGTCATGGGAATATAATGACGGCTGCCGAATGTTGCCACCGCACCGATGCTGTCATAGGGTGCGAGATTCGGGAACAAAACCATATCGCCCGATACCATGCGTCCTTCTTCGATCAGTTCTTGGGGAAAGCAGGGCGTTATCGTCATAATTTTTTCGGGGCAGAACGGACAGTTCGCAGATGTATTGCCCACTAGCTTCTCAAGATCGGGCATCTGCCATTGCAGTTTCATAAAATGGCATATCCGGGAGGTTCTGCCGGTTAAAGGGTCTTTGCGAATTTCGCTGGGAATGGCTTTACGCTCCATATTTTTCATGGGATTGAGCATAACCGTTTCTTTTTGCACGGCTTCGAATTTCATAAAATGCCTCCTTGCGGTATTGAGAATCAGATGATATAATATTTAAATTAACAGAATTTTCAAGAAGATTATTTATGGCAGATATCAAAAATTATGCCCAGTATCGGCAATGATATGATATAAGTTATCCTGATCGGTGTACAAAAAAATGCGGTTTGAAGATGGATGATCAAATCAAAATTCTGAACAGTATGGGACTACTCGTCATGGAGCGCATGCCGGACAGCACATTCCGACAGATAGGCAACGCGCCCGGATGGCTGGAGCTTTTTCTGAGAAAAGGCTCGGAACTCAGACCCGATAAAATGAGTCTTTTTCTTGAAAATTTTCTGATTGATGCGGAAAATTTCTGGAAGTCCGCGCTATCGGGAAAACTCAGATCGGATCCGTGGATGGAGACAGACCCGGTTTCAGGAGAGGAACATGCTTTCGAAGCCATTGCTGTGGTTTCCGATAGCAGAAAAATACTGCTGATTGAAAAAGTATCATGTTCATATTATAAAGAAAAACAAGATATTATTCAGAAACGCAGAGAACTCTCACTGGCATATCATCGTCTGGAAAAAGTCGAAGCCGAACTTCGGAAAGCCAAAAATGAGGCTGAGGCTGCAAACCGTGCCAAAACCGAATTTCTGTCCAACATGGGACACGAACTCCGAACACCGATGAATGCAGTGATCGGGTTTATCTATCTTGTGCTGCAAAGCGATCTTAACTCTTCGCAAATGGAATATCTGAATCATGCTTATTCATCCGCGCAATCTCTGATGAAAATTCTCAACGATATTCTAGCATATTCCGAACTCGAATCAAAAGACCATCAGACCGAAGAAAGAGAATTTGTGATCGATCATGTTCTGAAAAAGCTTTCGGATAAGATCGCTTTCGAAGCTGAATCCAAAGGACTGATGCTCAGATATTCCGTATCGGAAGGCATTCCGCGTATCTTATCGGGTGATTCCGAAAAGCTGAATCAGATTCTCGTCAATCTGGCAGATAATGCAATCAAATTCACGGATAAAGGATATGTTTTCATAGGAGTAGAATCGGTTTCTCGCTCGGAAAACCGGATAACCCTCAGATTTTCGATTGCAGATACGGGGATCGGTATTCCGCGGGATAAACTGCCGATCATTTTCGACGCGTTTACGCAGGCAGACGGTTCTTCGACCCGGAGGTTCGGTGGAAAAGGTCTGGGACTTGCGATATGCAAACGGCTTGCAGAGATGATGATGGGCGAAATCTGTGTGGAAAGCGAAGAAGGCAGAGGCAGTACGTTCACACTGACCGTATCATTCGGCATTGCTTCACCGGATGATATCGAAGCGATTTCGAACCATAGTTTTCACATCGGACAGAAAGACGAGAGCAAGCATATCCGGTGTTCCGAATTCTGTGATACTTCACATATCATCAGGTCTCTGAAAAGGCTCAGAACCCTGATTCAGGAGGGGGATTTCGAATCTGTTGCCTGCATGAGGCAGATCGGAAAAGATTTGAGCAAGATTGTTGCAAAAGGTAAGATTGCACGCCTTGAAAGCTATATTCACAACTATGAGTTCGAAGCTGCGGAAGAAATATTGGATGAGATACTGAACACAATAAAGGAGAATTGACATGGGCTTGTTTCAATTTATCAAAGATGTGGGCAGCAAAATTTCCGGAAAAGTGGACGGGAAAGCTGTCGAAGAAAAAATCAGAAGCGATCTCGGAAGTCAGATTATCGAACTGACAGCTGAGGTCAGTGACGGCGAAGTTACGCTTGCCGGTACCTGCGAAAGCAATGCTGCCAAAGAAAAAGCAGTGCTGATTGCGGGCAATATCAACGGAATCGAGCGGGTGAACTATTTCAAGCTCCGGGTAAAAAAGGCGGAATCTTCTGATGAAACTTCGGATGCCGAGGTCGATCGGGCAATAGACGAAGCTGCTGCCGAATCCGAAGATGCTTCAGGCTCGGAGGAAACCGAATTTTACACGATTGTTTCAGGCGATACCTTGAGCAAACTGGCAAAAAAATATTACGGAGATGCCGGCAAATATCAGGTCATCTTCGAAGCTAACCGGGAAGTGATCAAACACCCGGATAAAATCTATGTAGGTCAGACCATCCGCATTCCCAAAACCGCGTAATTTTTTCTATGCCTTCGGGGTATTGGAAGCTCCGAAGGCTGTATAAAGTGAGTTTCAAGCCCTGCGTTTACAAACTGTACGGTGATACGATATTTCCAAATTTTTCTTTGAGTTTCAGAAGCCCCTGTTCCTGTTCTCTGAGAATTTCGAAAAATCGGGGAGGAATATTTTTTTCCTTCTGATACGCGGCAATCTGAAGCTCGATTCTGGCAAAGATATTGTCGGTATAGAGTGAAAACTGCTTCAGATACAGAGATTCGGGATAGTCTTTTTTGATAATTTCCGAAAACAGACGCTTCAGATCCTCGTATTTCGGAATAAATCCGATGGGGGTTTCAATCGCATCCAACTCGTGATACGCTCTTCGTCCCAGCCAGCCCATCCAGACTTTGACATCGCGTTTTTCACCCAGAAGTTTTTTGGAATTTCCGCCTCTGGCTTCTTCGGTAAGAAAATAATTCAACCCTGCCATGATCGGGGTTTTGTCCGGTGCAATGCGGGGATTGTTGAAAAACTTGAACTGAGCATCCATGTAGTCTGCCAAAGCTCCCGGAATAAACTGTGCATTTGCCCAGGGAGATCGTTTGACGCCGGTTGCGCCGACTTCTGTCGCCGTAGCCGCAGACACGATACATGCGCCCAGAACAACGCCGTGATCGGGAGTTTTTGCCACCCATACCGGCGGCATGGTGTCGCTGTCTCTGCCGCTGTATGTGAACACTCGGATTTCCACGCCTTCTGGGTCTTCAGCCTTGGGAGAGTAATTGGCAAGCGGTTTCGAAGACAGCGTGCATCGGGCATTGGGATGGGAAATCGGAACCGGCTTGCCTTTGGCATCGGTCATGCCTTCTTCCCATTTTCCCTGAAAATTCCTGCCTTTGGGCGGATGAATCTCGCCGTTGCCGGTCCAATGAGGAACGCCGTTATCATCAATCAGAACATTGGACCAGATCACTTCCGTAACCGGATACCGGAGCAATGCGATCAGGTGTGGATCGCCCTCAGCATTCACATCTTCCACAATCCCGAAAATACCGCATTCCGGGTTGATTGCCCGAATGGCTCCGTCTTTATCAATCCACAACTGCGCCAGATCATCGCCGACAAAGCAATCGCCTGCCATTGCGGTCGTGGTTTTACCGCAGCCGCTGGGAGCAGCACCCGAAAACCATACAACCCGATTATTCGGACATTTGAACCCGGTGATGAACATGTGTTCGGACAACTCATTTCCCCGATTTTCATAGACCGCTTTATCCACAGAAAAGCGATGGTTGCCTTTTTTCATCATCAGGGTATTGCCCGCATACGTGCAGTTGAAACTGTAAGTGGTACGCCAGCTTCTGTCCATATACACGCGGGCATCAGGAAGGTCTTCGGGACGATTTTTGCCTTCACTGTGAATATTGGTGTAAAAATGCCCCAGCCGCTCCACTTCACGATCAAATACCTCAAAGGCGTGGCGATATAAAATATCCGCACTGTGAGACACATACGCGGAACTGGTGATTTCCAAAGCAGGGTTGGATGCCGGCGCGCCGATGGGTCCTCTCATAAAAAAACCGACAATCATCTGCTTGCCGCGCATAATGCCTTTCATTTTTTCTGCAATATCCTGATATGCGTCGGCTCTGAGTTTTTTATTGGCAAGAGAACTGGTTTCTTCCTCTTCGTTAGCAATATAAAATGTGCGGTCGGGAATGCGTCCCTGCTCGTCTTTGAGATCATAATGAATGGTATGATCCTTCATGGGAAGCCGCTCTTCCTCGCCTTTTTTCAGCGACAACTCGCGGATATACTGTTTGTCGGTATCGGAACCGGTATTGATGAATATGCTGTCCGGCTCGCACATTGCCGCGGAATTGGCAATGCGGATCAGTACTTCGGCATTTTTTATCCGGCGGATTTTTTCCAGATTTGCCGCATCTGTTTTGCTTTCGAACAGTTTCAACGCCGCATCCACGTTTGTGATGCCGCCGATTTCACTGACAATATCCAACCCTTTCTTTATGGTGAACACGGAAAAATCTCCTTAACTATGATATTCAATCCATTTCAAAATTTTATCGAACTCCGCACGAATCTCTGCAAATACTTTTCCCCGATGGCTGACCGAATTTTTTTCATCGGAATTCATTTCGGAAAAGGTTTTGTTCAGAGGCGGATAGTAAAAAATCGGATCATACCCGAAGCCTCCGTCTCCCGAAGGCTTTTGGGCAATCACGCCTTCGCACCGCGCCTCATAGGTCAATGCCTGACCTGTGGGAACAGCAATGGAAACCACGCATTCGAATGCAGCTCTGCGATCTGCTTTTCCGCTCATTTCTTCCAAGAGCTTGCTGTAACGTTCTTTGTCAGTCGCATCTTTTCCCAGATATCGGGCAGACAGCACGCCCGGAGCGCCATTCAGAGCCTCCACACACAATCCAGAATCATCCGCAAGCGCGGGATAACCCAGCACTCTTGCCGCAAAGCTGGCTTTTTTATACGCGTTTTCCTCGAAGGTCTGCCCGTCTTCGACAATTTCGGGAATGGGTCCGAAATCATCCAAGTTTCTGATTCTGATCGGATAACCATCGAGAAGCTCCCGAATTTCCGCAGTTTTGCCTTTGTTCCGGGTGGCAATCACCAGCGTAACAGGGTCGGTATTCATATTTCTCCTAAAAATCCAAAGTCTTGACAACATATTCAGTTTAACATATTCGATAATTTTATTCAATCGGCAAATGCAATGCCCCACCGCAGGATCAATTTTTCGGAAAACACCGATATCCGAAGCGGAAAAACTGTTGACCCCGTGCAAGGTTTTCAATATAGTTCAAAAAAATTGTCAAAACTCTGATATTTATCGGGTGTATATGTCGGCTTTGAAAAAAACTTTGGAAAAAATACGCTTTACAGCTGAAAACGGACTCGTATTCTGCGACAAGCCTGAATCCGAGTATATCGGCGAGCATTATCATATTCACGAAAAAGCGAAAAAAATGGGGGCAGATGCTGTTTTTTTTCGCAGAAAATATGATAACAATAATTATATGGATTCAAAGCCGGTGCTTTATATTTACAACAGAGAAGAAAATTTTTTCAACAGCCGGGAACATAAGGAATTACATGCCACACTCTGGAGTGCCGGCGATATCGAACTGTATGTCATCGTATCTGACACAAGAATAGATATTTTCAATGCGCGGAAGCCTGCGGAAGTGGGAGCGGATCAGCAGCTGAGTCTGGACAGCTTATGCTTGGCAAGCGAGGCTTTGGAAAAATTCAGCGATCAGCGTTTTTCCGCAATCGTTTTCGGGAAAGGTATTTTTGGGGAGCATGAGGATTTCAATCATCAGCTCAGCGAAAAAGATTCACCTTTTCACCGCCTCTTGGAATATCTGATGGTTGCCCGCGAGAATCTGATCACAGATCATCCGGAAATTTTACCGGAAACAATTGATAAACTGCTGATTATCTGCATTCTTATAAAATTTTCAGAAAGAATCGGGAATGATGAAGGCAATCGTGTTTTGGATTCTATTTTTGAAACACACGAAATCAGCGATTTTGCAGAAGCATTGGAAACAGGAAAGTGCATAGAAATTTTGGAAGAGTTGGGCAGGAAGTTTGACGGAAATATATTTGACAGATTTTCGGAAGATGAAAAACAACAGATAAAAAAAGCCAATCTGAAATCAGTGGCTGATTTTCTGAACGCCAGACTCGATATCACCAAAAAACATAAGCAGAGATTTCTTTGGGAACAGTATGACTTCGAATATTTACCCATAGAATTGATCAGTTCGGTGTATGAAAATTTTTTGCAGACAGGAAATTCTGTGCGGGAAAGAGGGATTATTTATACGCCGCCTTTTTTGGTGAACTTTCTGATCGATGAGACAATGCCTCTGAATCACCCGCCGGATAATTGCTTTGATAAAGATGATCTGAAATTCAGAGTGCTTGATCCGAGTTGCGGTTCGGGCATTTTTCTCGTAGCTGCTTATAAAAGAATGCTGCAATGGTGGTCGATCCGTCATTACCAGAAAACGAATGAAATCCGATTTCCCACCAAAGATGTCTGCCAAAAAATTCTAGAAGATAATATCTTCGGGATTGATATCCATAAGACTGCCGCATTGATTACTGTTTTCAGTCTGACTATTGCCTTACTGAACAGACTCGGACCCGATGATATTAGAAATCATTTGAAACTGAACAGCCTGAAGAATAATATTTTGAATCAGGATTTCTTCGAATGGGCTTCTTCTGCTGACGCGGAAAATAAAAAATTCGATCTGGTGATCGGAAATCCGCCGTTCAATCCGAAATCCGGCATAAGAAAAAAAGAAGCTGTTTCCGATGCCCATCTCCGTCTGTTCAAAATCAGCAATCAGGATATTCCGAACAATAATTTCGCGCTCAAATTTTTTGAAGGAGCGATGTTTTTCGGCAGGAGAACATGTCTGATTCTTCCTTCGAATGCCCTGCTCTACAGTAAGAAATCCCAAGCATACCGAATGCGTATTTTTACAAAATTCACCATTGAAAAAATTTTCGATTTCACACACCTGAGAAAAATATTGTTTATCAAAAAAATTCCCAAACATTCCGATAACCGGAGAACAGGGAATATGTCTGTGTGCGCGGTGCTGGCAAATCCCTCGGAAAGCAAGGGGCAGGCAATAGAACATATCGTTGTCAGACATATTACTTCTTCTGAAAATAAAATCACTGTCGAAACAGATCATTATGACCGTCATGTTGTGCGCCATGATTGGGCAAGCGATGAAACAAAGCAATTCATTTGGAAAACCGATCTGCTGGGCGGAGGAAGATTGTTTCATCTGATTGATCGTCTGAGCTTGCTGGAAAATCTGAATAGCTTTATCGAAAATAAAAAAAAACATAATGACGAATGGATTTTTCAGGATGGGTATAAAAATATCATAGAAACATCGGATAGGACTATCGATTACATCCATAATCGCGATAAGGTTTCCGGCATTGAAGACGGAGAAATCATCTCTTATGAAAAAGAAGCTCATAAAGATTTCGGAAGACCGCGCCCCGAACATTTATATAGAACCCCGTTGATCGTTATTCACAAAAAAATCGGAGATGCTTACTTACCGGTCGGTATCAGGAAAAGGCACAAAGATATCTATCTTGTTTTTGATTGCAGTTTTGCGGGGATTCATGCCCCTGAAAAAGAATTCGGAATGCTGGAAAAAATTTATCACAGACTGAAACAGTATTCGGATACGCATTTGCTCTGGCTTCTGGCAACAAGTCCGAGCGCGATGATCCGTCCGGAAACCGTTATCAGGAAAACGGATCTGGAGACATTGCCTTTTCCAGAAAAGAAAGACGATTCGGAACTTTCCGAAACAGAGAAAATTTTGCAAAATGATGTTTTGAAATATTATGTCCATTCGGACAAAGCCATCAGCAAAAAAGGATCCGGATGGAAGCTCAATAAAAAGGTCAGTACAGAACAGCTTGAAAGTTTCGGAAAAGTTTTTTGCGATGTGTTAAATCAGGTTTATGCTGAAAACGCTAAATCATGGCAGCGTGGAAAGTTTTATCAAACTCAGCTACTTACGATTTATCAATTCGTCTATGGAAAAAATCTGGGCGTATCTTTTCAAATACCGGATGACTCGGATGATCTTGCCAAACTTCTGATTTATAACGATAGTTCCCATCGAGGAGCAGTGTTTACACGGGTTTGCAGATACTATACACATCTGAACGGTTATGATGGTGTGTTGTTAATCAAGCCGAATGCGATGCGTTATTGGCTTGATTCTGTTGCTATCCGTGATGCGGATGAGACTTTTACGGACTTGAAAGAAGCTGCATTGTTCTCCGAATCCGAAAAACATTACATAAATTGTGAAAAACCATATCGGAAAAAGACTTGACAGGATTCGGGGGAGTAAGATAAGAAGATTGAACTCATTATGCTTGCAAATCAGAACGAGGATTTCACCTTACGCGGTAATTTGATCTGTCTGTGTACAAACGGCTTGAAATGCGTATCTGTCCTCAGAGCGGAAAGAGAAGACAGAGAATCCGCGGATCTGCGGAAAATCAGAGCCTTTGAAAATTACTGCGTAAGGTGAGCGAGGATGTGGAAAAGGAGGAGTGCCAAATGGCAATGGAGCGTATCAAAGCGGTTGTAAATCAGATTCTTAATCGTCTTCCTGCTGTTCGCGGCAGAGGAGAAGAAGCTACGAAGCAATCTCTCGTTCTTCCGATGCTTGATGCTCTCGGATTCGATATTTGGAATCCTGCCGAGGTATGTCCTGAATATGACTCTGATTTTGCTATAAAAAAACTCGGACAAAAGGAAAAAGTGGATTTGGCTATTCTGTGGGAAGGCGTTCCGAGAATTTATATCGAAGTCAAATCGGTGGATATATCTTTGGATGGACACGAAGGTCAGCTATCCAGATATTTCAATGCGACCCCTTCTGTTTCTCTTGCGATTCTGACAAACGGAATCGAATATCGTTT
>CAZMDM010000465.1:0-5839 GCA_964564775.1 uncultured Desulfonema sp.
AATTACATATTACCATACCTAATGCAATAACTATGCCTTATGCTGGATAAACGGAAAAATCAGGTGTGCAGGAACCAAAAAAACATCAAATTATGGAGAAAAATTTTACATAAATCGAAGCTATTGCTTCAGATATAATAACTATAATTTTGATTAGATATGGTAACATGCTTATTTAAAAGCATAAATCCTATAATTTGGGATAAAACAGGATATAAACAAACCTACATATTTTGGAGATTATAAAAAGAGCCTCAACAAGTTTTGCAGATCATCAGATAAAATGTATATATTTTTTACTTTTAAGTCAGACATTTTTGAGGTTGCAATTATGCTATGATTTATGTTAAAATTTTTCAATAATTTGTACTGAATGGAAATCAGACATGGACAGATACAGCGATTTCAAAAATGAACTGATGCAGATCAGGACGGATGTCGCGGGGCTGCTGGACAATGCCTCAACGCTTCCCGGAGCGGACAGACATTCTTTTGACAATTGGAAAAAGACCTGCTCGGACATCGGGCAGCAGATTGCCGAAAATATGGTTCGGATAGCCGTTGTCGGAGCCATCAAATCCGGCAAAAGCACCTTTGTCAATTCTCTGCTCAGAGGCGATTATCTCAAGCGGGGCGCGGGTGTGGTTACTTCGATGGTTACGCGCATCCGAAGTTCGGAAGCCTCGAGTGCAAAACTCTGGTTCAAATCATGGGATGATGTGAATGCGGATATGAAAGCCGCGTTGATATTGTTTCCTGATTCCGAATGGCGCAGCAGCCATGAACAGTTCGACATCCGCAATGACAGCGAACGTGAAGAACTTGAAAAAGCCCTGCACGCGCTGAGTACCGACCTGCTCATCAGCACCGACACCCGCAATATGAACAGCGTGCTGATATCTTCTTATCTCAAAGGGTATCAGAGGGTTAAAGACATCATTTCGGAAGACCGCATCGAAAGAGAATACCCGTTTGCCGAGCATCGGGAATTTGTCAGCGATGATGCGCTTTCCGTGTATCTGAGAGATATTCAGCTTGAGGTCATCAACCGTTTGGACAGAGATATCGAGATTGCGGATTGTCAGGGCAGCGATTCCCCGAATCCGATGCACCTTGCCATGATTCAGGAATATCTGCTGAGAACCCATCTGCTTCTGTATGTGATCAGCGCAAGAACGGGATTGCGTCAGGCAGATATCCGTTTTCTGAATATGATCCGAAATATGGGCATTTTGGAAAACATCGTGTTTATCATCAATATTGATTTCGGAGAGCATGAATCGCCGGAGGAATGCCGCAGTCTGATCGGCAAAATTAGCGAAGAACTGGCTTTGCTCAAATCTCATCCTCAGATTTACAGCTTTTCAGCATTGTTCAATCTGTTCAGGTCCCAGCCGGATCAGTTGAGCAGCCGCAATCGTTCCCGCTTCGAACAATGGGCAAAAGAAACCGAATTTGTTGATTTTTCAGATAAAGAAACTCAGCGATTCGATTCCGATTTCACGCAGAAGCTCCGAGAAGAGCGATACGCGCTGCTGCTCCGAAATCACGCGGAACGCTTATCCGTGATCTGTTCCGGGCTGGCATACTGGAGCAGGCTTCATCAGGACATGCTGGTTCAGAGCAGTAAAAATGCCGAAGAATTTGTGGAAACCGTGCGCCGCCATCAGGAAAAAGTCAATCAGGTCAAAGGCATGATTCACAGCACGCTGGAAGGCACGCTGGATAAAATCAAAACCGTGTTGAAATCGGATGTAGATGGCTTTTTCGACACGAAATACGGAGAGTTATTTCAGGAAGTTCTCGGATTTATCCGCAATTTTTCGGTGGTCAATTACGAGTTGTATATCACAAGTCCCAGATTTTCCAATGCCCTGTATCTGTTGTTTCAGGATTTCAAACATTCTGTGGATACCTTTATGGCAGAAACCGTGAATCCGAAGGTCATCAGTTTTGTCCGGGATCAGGAGAAAAAAATTGCAGAAAATCTTCAGACCATCGGCGACACTTACAGCGCAATGATTCATGATGCCATGACCGAATATCACAAAGAAATGGAATCATTCGTTGTTTCTCCGATGACCCAAATCAGATTCCGAATGCCGGACGCGGAAACCGTCAGAAGCCGGGCAGGAATCGTCTTCTCCCAGCCATCGGTGGCAATGCAGTACGGATTCGGCATCAAAAGCTCCGCGATCATGCGGCTCGGAATGTATGCGGTGATGAAAAAAATCAAAGGATGGTTTGTCAAAAAATCCAAGCAGGATCGTGCGGAACAGGTTCACGCGTTGAAATACGGGCTGACTCGTCTCAAGAAAGAGACTGAGGCATCGCTTCAGTTTCAGTTCAAAAATTATCGGGAAAATCTCAAATATCAGTATATTTTTGCATTGGCAGAAGCTTTCTGCGAATCCTTATATCAGGCACTGACCGATCATTTCGGCGGCTATGTTACCGATATTTCAAAAAGTATCAGCGCAATCCACGACAAACAGAGCGACAAAGAGCATTTGCAGAATTTTCTGAAGAAAATCGAAGATATTGTCGGAAATACTCAGGAGCGGCTGAAGCGGCTGAAATTGGAGATGAGTTAAAAGTTCATGCTCACCGATTCTGTTCCGCTACAAGCAATTCCACGATATCATGAAGTCCCGGAGGGAGTTCTTTCTGAGACAGCCTGTCTATAATCTTCCCAAGGCTGGCAGCATACGCCGCCTTTCCCAGCACCTTAGCCTCAAGCAGAATTTCAGCCTCCTGATCCGAAATAACAATTTTGTGATAGGCATGGCGATCAATATATTCTTCGGGTATCCCGATCTCGGCGATTTGGATTTCCGGCTCTCGCACCGACCTGATCTCTGTTTCGGGAATCCCCAGTGCTTTTGCGAGATATATCGCTGTGCCGGGTTTTGTTTTCTTTGAGGATTGATGAGATTCGGTAATTGCAATTCCATAATCCCGAAAATTCGCGGCAGACATTCTGATCATTGCCATGAACTGAAGGATCAGCAAATTGACATTCGGGCAAAGAACAACAGGAAAGTTCAGCGATTTCGGAAATTCAGAACCGGAGGTTGAAAGTTCGAACAATACCGAATTTGTCCTATCACAAAATTCCATCACTTCTTCCAATTCCCTGCCTGATCCGGCATGTACGACAATTCCTCGCTCAAGACGGGATGGATCACGACTCTTCCAGCGTGTTACATGAGAAACAGTGTTCCCGCAAAGACCGCTGAGAAGTTCGGAGGCGAGTTTGCCGCTGCCGACAATGAAGACTTCAAACTTTACCATTTCGCTGTCCTGTTTCCTTTTCTTTTGTGGCTATAAAGAGCTTATTTCTCTATGCCTACTCTCGCGGATACGCCTTTTTTGTAATAATGTCTGATTTCTTTCATTTCCGTAACCAGATCGGCTTTATCCATCAGCATCTGCGGGGCGCCTCTGCCGGTAATAATGAGTTCGACATGATCGGGTTTGATGTCCATGATGTCCGCGACATCCTCTGCCGAAAACAGTCCGCAGCTTATTGCCACATTTGCCTCTTCGAGAATAACAACATCATAATTTCCTGACATCATAATTGTTTTCGCCCGCTCAAGTCCGTTTTTTCCGGCTTCGATTTCTTCGGAACTGGGCTTGCCTCTGACAAATCGTCCTGATCCGTACTGCTCGACAACAATCTGATCCGAAAATCGCTGAAGTGATTTGATTTCGCTGTAATCGCCGATTTTCAGAAACTGGGCGATAAAGACTTTCAGCCCCGCGCCTGCTGCCCGAAGTGCCAGTCCTAAAGCAGCCGTAGTTTTTCCTTTGCCGTTTCCGGTATAAATCTGCGTATATCCTTTCATGTTCCCTCCCTGTAATCCTGATTGACAATTTTACGTTTAATTGTTAATGCTGTCAACATATTAAGAAGTGAACAGTGAAGTGAACAGGAATGAATCGGGAATCTTGTTTGATGAAACTCTCTGAAAAAGACATGGCAGCATACCGGGCAACTGCCGAGGGGCGTTGGCACGGGAAACCGCATCACTTGTCCAGGCGATAGGAGCGGGCATGGAGTTTTGCTCGTAAGGCGGCGGATATGCTGAAAAAAGAATTTCACGCTCAACGGGTCAGGGTTTTCGGTTCACTGCTTCACAAGGAGTTGTTTCATTGGAATTCGGATATTGATTTGGCAGTGTGGGGAATTGATGAAAAACAATATTTCCGGGCAGTTTCCAGAGTTCTTGATTTGGATTCGGAAATCTCGGCAGATCTGGTGATGGCAGATGATGCCAAACCGTCTTTATATCAGCGTATCGAAACCGAAGGAATCGAAATATGAAAACAGGTGATATTGCCCTGCTGACTCAGCAATTACGACAATGCTATCAGAGCGTATCGGATGATTTGCAGGAATTTGTGAAATTTCTGGAGCAACTGACAGACCGGAGTAATTCAAAAGAAACAACATTATGAACGAGATCATCAAAAAATATCCCCTGATTTTATCTCCGGCAGGAAACAAAGACGCATTTCTGGCAGCGATTGCTGCGGGCGCGGACGCGGTTTATTGCGGACTCAAAGCCTATTCCGCACGCATGGAAGCCAAAAATTTTTCTATCGCGGAACTGGCGTCTCTGACCGAATTGGCACATACCAAAGGCAGAGAAGTGTATGTGGCTTTCAATTCGCTGATCAAACCGGAGGATACGCTTTCTGCCGCGAAATTGATAGATGAGTTGAACCGCCATGTCAGACCTGACGCGATCATTCTTCAGGATTTATCGCTGATTTCCCTTGCCAGACAGGCGGGATTTTCCGGTCAGTTTCATTTATCCACTTTAGCGAATTTAAGCTTTCCCAAAGGATTGGAATTTGCCCGCAGCATCGGAATCCGCCGCGTGGTAATTCCCAGAGAACTGAGTGTTGACGAGATCAGAGCCATGTCGGATGCCTGTCCGGACAACTTGGAATTGGAAGTGTTTGTTCACGGTGCATTGTGCTATGCGGTTTCGGGAAGATGCTACTGGAGCAGCTTTCTGGGCGGAAAAAGCGGACTCAGAGGGCGATGTGTTCAGCCATGCCGCCGATTTTACACCCAGGATCGTCAGAAACAGCGTTTTTTTTCCTGTCAGGACCTAAGCCTTGACGTGCTGGTCAAACTTCTGCTGACATTGCCCAAGATTAAGACATGGAAAATCGAAGGTCGCAAAAAAAGCCCTCATTATGTGTTTTATACCACTGCGGCATATAAGCTTCTCCGAGACGAAGGGCATGATCCGAAAAGCAAAAAAAATGCTGTGGCACTATTGGAGCGGGCTTTGGGAAGAATCGGGACCCATTATTATTTTCTGCCGCAGCGCCCGCAGGAGCCGGTGAACACCGAAATTCAGACCGGATCGGGACTGATGATGGGAATCCTGAAAGGTCCGTCCGGTAAACTCGCGCTGACTCCTGTGGAAGAACTGCTGCCCGGAGATCTGCTCAGAGTCGGTTACGAAGATGATTTGTGGCACCATATTGTCCGGGTATCCAAATATGTTCCGAAAAAAGGAACATTGCATCTGAAGTTTCCGCAAGGAAAATTTCCACCCAGGGGCGCGCCGGTGTTTCTGACTGACCGCCGGGAAAAGGCTCTGGAAGATATGATCTCCGAGCTTGAACGCGAGCTTTCTGTGATGTCCGAGCCATCGCCGTCATCGTTGCAGCCCCGATTTCCCAAAACACCGAAGCAGCAATCATCTCCGGGCTTTGATATGTATGTTCACAGGAATCTCAGGGTATCAACGCATAAAGAACATCACGGCGTATGGCTTTCTGCGGATACGGATCGGAATATACCGGCATCGCG
>CAZMDM010000466.1:0-2016 GCA_964564775.1 uncultured Desulfonema sp.
TGTATAAGGGACAAGATGCCGGGTGATTGCGGGATCGGACTCATCCGCCAGCCCCACTTCCCGGATACCGGTCTGACGTGCTGACTTGGGAGTTGCGGATTTATCGCAATGCGGAAAAAATCCGTCTGAAATAATGTTTTCCAGCTCTTTCCGGGTCAGCTTGGTCTTTTTGGTGCCGCCGATCAGACTCGACCCACTTCCCAGAACCGTTACCGGATACTCTGCAAGCGAGAGATCGGAAAACAGTTTTTCTTTGGCTTTCCGGCAGATATGCCACAAACTTCGCATCTGCCACGGGTCTGCTTTTTTGCCTTTGGGTGTCAGTTTCTGAGACAGCATGTATGCCAAAGCCAGATCCATATTGTCGCCGCCGACCAGCAGATGTTCGCCGACCGCAACGCGTTCCAATGCCAGATCACCGTCCTGTTCCGAAACACTGATCAGACTGAAATCCGAAGTTCCGCCGCCCACATCGCAGACCAGTACCAGATCGCCTTTTTTCACCTTCTCGCGCCACTGATGTCCCGATGACTCGATCCACGCGTAAAAGGCTGCCTGCGGTTCTTCCAGCAGAGTGATATGAGACAATCCTGCCATTTCTGCTGCTTTGACTGTGAGTTCTCTGGCAACCGCGTCAAACGATGCCGGGACAGTTACCAGCACATCCTGTTTTTCCAACAAAAGTTCAGGATTATCTGCTGCCATCAGATAATTCCACGCATCCCGGATATGACTTAAAATGGCTGTTGCGGCTTCCACTGGAGACATTTTTTTCGTGTCATCTGGTCCTTCCCAAGGCAATATGGGCTTGTTTCTGTCAATCATGACATGACAAAGCCATGATTTGGCAGAGGATATCAGCCGATGCGGAATTTCCGCGCCGCGATCCCGGGCAAATTCGCCGACCGCAATTGCCATTTCTTTTGCCCATGGCAGAACCAGAGCGTCTTCAGGCACATCATGTCTGCCGGGCGTCAGAATAAACGAGGGCAGGATTTCCCGCTTTTCAACAGTTCCGGCATTGACCAGTTGAGGAATTTCAAGAATTTTTATATCGGGCTTTCTACCTTTTTCCAGTTTGGCTTCGGTATATGCAACAACGCTGTTGGTTGTTCCGAGATCGATTCCGACAATATATACTGGCTCTGACAAGATAATCTCCCTTTTTAAAAACAGTTAAAAATGTAACATGCAAAGTGTAAAGTTAAACATAGTAAAACAACTTTGCATTTTGCTTTTTGAATGTTGCACTTTATTGAATTTCCACTTCCGCAGGTGCGATCACCGTAAAATCCTGAGATGCGGACAATATCGGCATTTCCAGCTTCGATACTTTCCAGCCCCGATGACGCACAATCCCCTTAAATGGCGGCTCACCGGTAACATTGCCGGTCAGCTTGACAGAAGCAGGATCAAAGCCTTTGGGAACAACGATTTCATCTCCTTCGGCTTCCTGAATCACAGTATCGGGAGTAACATATTTGTATAATGTTTTTCTGCAATTTTCATGGATACTTCGGACTGCCGCGCAGATCTGTTCATCTTCATAATCTTCCAGATTTTCAGCCAAAAAGTCTATCAGTCTGCCTTCTTTCTGAAACACGGATAGCAGATGCAGAAAATGCCTTTTTTCGATATTTTCCCGTTCCGCTTTCTCCTCTTTCGGTAATTCGGATACTTTAGGCGTCTCAGATATGCGATTTCCTTTTTTCATAAGCCCAGTCAGTGTCAGCCGCAGAGAAATCCACAAAAACAATCCGCAGATCAGAAACGCTCCGACAGAAAGAAAGGTATATCCCATGAAAGTATGAGTGCTGATCTCACGTTCCTGATTCAGCAACTCCAGTTTGGACAAATTCAGATGATTGGAAAGAAACGACAATTTCAATGCAAGGGTTGACATATCCAGATACAGGATTGTATTCAAGAGGATGAACAGCAGCCCCATAAAAATAATCATCCTGATAATCATTCTGCGTGAATATTCGATAAGCATTTGTTCCATAACGATCTCCT
>CAZMDM010000467.1:0-3320 GCA_964564775.1 uncultured Desulfonema sp.
GAAGGGGTTTTTTGCTTACTTGTAAAGTGGTTGACAAAGTTGGGATTACAAAATATATTTCAACGTGAGTTCGACATAAAAACAAGAAGTTTTTTTGTCATTGAATCTCACCAGCGTGGCGCGTGCGGTGTCGCACATCGGCGTTGACTGCATTGTAACGAACAACGCCGACATCATCCGAAATGCGGAACGGATAGTTTTTCCGAGTATGTTTGTAATAATAGGTTATCATTGATGAAAAACAATCCCTTACCCAGACTCGATACGAATGCAGACATCAGAGAGTCGCTTTTGCCGAACTGCCGTCTGAAGCAGGGTCAGATATGGGAAGACCCTGTATCCGGCCATAAAATCGGCTGCCTTGATGCTGCAAATGTCAATGATATCCGAAATCTTATGGGAAATAAGAAAGCGTCCTTGGCAATCCATGATCCGCCATACAATCTCGTGGCATTCGAGGAACGTCCGCTGAGGGAATTTATCGGATGGTGCAGACAATGGATTGAAAACACGGATAAAATCCTTGATAATAACGCATCGCTGTATGTATGGCTCGGAGCGGATCAGACTCAGGAGTTTCAACCTTTACCAGATTTTATGATCATGATGCGCTCCCAGCCTTTCAAAGCCAGAAGTTTCATTACTATGAGAAATCAGCGCGGCTACGGTACTCAGAAAAATTGGATGGCGGTCAGACAGGAACTTCTGTATTATGTCAAAGGTAGTCCGATATTCAATGTGGATGCCGAATATACGGATATCCCCAAAATTCTGAGAGGATATTATAAAGAAGTCGGAGGACAGAAGACCGAGAATCTTCAGAGAAGCAGATCGGAAAATATCAGAGCCGGGAATGTGTGGGTGGATATTCAGCAGATATTTTACAGAATGGAAGAAAATGTTTCGGGTTGCTACGCCCAGAAGCCTCTGAAGGCGATTGAACGGATTATCAGAGCCAGTTCAAAACCTGATGATCTTATTGTTGATTTTTTTGCGCATTCCGGCTCAACCCTGCTTGCTGCCGAAATTCACAAACGACGATGCTTTACCGTAGATATTGATCCGGTTTTCTGCGAAATCACGATCCGGAGATTGGAGCACTTTCGGAAGTCCGGGAAAACCGGCTGGCAGAACGGACATTCTTTTCACAATTGACCAAATTCGATGTTTATCTTCAGGCTCAGGCTTATGTGAGCGCATCACTCGGAATTTTCAGCCAGAAAGCCAGTCTATTAGATAAAAAGAAAGTTTGGGAGTCTGAAAAATGGATGTTGTTCAGCTTGCCAAAGATTACCGTGAGCAGCAGTGGCAGTTTTAAAAAGGGTCAGACGATTACTTTCTCTGCTGATGTGCAAGACGGTAAAAATGACAAGTTTGATGATAAGTCTATTAAATGGCTTTTTTATCCGACCACCGGAGTTTTGGAGTCTAAAGGCAGAGGTGCGTCATTTGTTCCCTCTGAAGATTATGAGTACACTGTTTTCTTCTCAGGATACGGGGTGTTAGGAGAAATGGGAAGACAATTCATACCATTATCAAAGCTAAGGTGTACTTATGGAAAAGTTATGACGGTTGATAACAACGGCAATTGGGTTGAGACTGATAATCGTCTTGAAACATGCTGGGACAGCGATTCTTCTGTATACAGCAATATGAGTCAGAAAGAATATTATCCCAGTGGCAACATCAAGAAAGAGATGCTGTGGTATCAGTTGCAAAAGAACAAAATGACCCGTGCATGGCAGGAGGACGGAAAAATTACAAGCGTAGTACTGTTTGATATAGATGGAACGTCTGTGTCATGGTCATGGTGTAGGGAATCGTATTGTACTCAAGTGGCTAAATCTGAGGCAATGCGAAACTACACCGATCAGCAACATAAAACAGTTTCTTGTTATGATGACATATTGAGTAGCTGTCTTGGCGGGTGTGCCTGCTGTCAAGGTGGTAGCGGCAGTGGCTGTATACTTTGCTACTTAGATATTTTCTGTTGCACCACAACCTGTCCGATACCGGAGCCTACGGTAAGCACAGAGCCGTTATCGCCAGCAAATAAAAGCTTATGGACGGGCTGGCAATAAGCAGAAGAATAAGGATATGTCTGATTTAAGTCAATATCCGGCACATCCTGAAATTTTGTGGTGAATCGGGGTTATAAACAAAGTATGAATCAAATCTTACAATTGATTATCAGCCTGATTGATCGTCAGGATGTGGTGATTTCGGAGCATGGATATGATGAACTATCATCGGATAATATTTCTGTCAGAGAGGCGATAGACGGAATCGGAAATGCTTCTGTCATAGAAGATTATCCGCATTATCACAAAGGTCCGTGTGTTCTTGTGTTGCAAAAAGATCATGAAGGAAAACCGATTCATGTCTTGTGGGGTATTCCCAAAAATGCTTCATCTCCGGCAGTACTGATAACAGCTTACAGACCGGATACCAAAAAATGGACAAGTGATTTCAGAAGGAGAAAGCCATGAACAATAAAAAGCTTTCTGTAAAGATGATCCGTGAAGGGGATTATATCGCGGAAGTCAGTGTTGAAATGATCTGCGATGAAACCGGGTGGTCGCCGTATCTTTCTGTCAGAGATGCTGAAAAGCTGGATAAGGTGCGCGATGCTTTGCGTAACGGAAATATCGGGATGGCTGGAAGAATCGCCCGTATTTTCAAACTTCTGCCTATTGCAGCATAAATAATCCCGGATATTGTGAATAGATAAAAATAGGACACTCGGAGTAACTATATGATTGCAATTATTGACTACAACGCGGGAAATCTCACCAGTGTGGCGCGTGCAGTGTCGCACATCGGCGTTGAATGCGTTGTAACCAACAACGCCGACATCATCCGAAATGCGGAGCGGATTATTTTTCCGGGCGTGGGTGCTGCCGGATCGGCAATGGAAAGTTTGAAATCATTGGGATTGGACAATGTTATCAGATCGGCGTTTGCAGAAGGAAAACCCATGCTCGGTATTTGTCTGGGAACGCAGATCATCATGGCATACAGCGAGGAAAACAACACGCCGTGTCTGGGCGTGATTGCCGGAAAAACCCGTGCGTTTTCAAAGCAGATGCCGGATGAGGACGGAAGATTTCTGAAAATTCCCCACATGGGCTGGAATCGCATCCGTATTAAAACAGAACATCCTGTTTTATCAGGACTTAATTCTGATGATGAATTTTATTTTGTTCACGGATATTATCCGTCTCCTGACAATACGGCGCACATTATTGCCGAAACCGATTACGGTATTTTGTTTCCGTGCGTGATCGGATTGAACAACATCATCGCAACCCAGTTTCACC
>CAZMDM010000468.1:0-1518 GCA_964564775.1 uncultured Desulfonema sp.
CGCCGTTCCTTTTCCTTTGTACCTTTCCGCCCACACTCTACAACCGAGATGAAGAATGATCCGCCGGATCAGCGTCAGTCCCAGTCCGATTCCGACGTATTTTCTGGTGCTGGAACCGTCTGCCTGAGTGAAGTCGTGAAAAATAGCTTCCAAACGATCTGCCGGAATACCGATGCCGGTATCTTTGACAGAAAATTGCAGCACCGATGTGTGTTCATCTTCGGATATCTTGTTGACCGAAATGCTGATAAAGCCTTTTGCGGTGAATTTGACAGCATTTCTGCCGATGCAGTCCAGAATTGCTATCCGCAGTTCGGAATCCGCGATAATCTGTTCGGGAACCGACTTGCCGATTTCATACCGTACTTTGATATCCTTGTGTTTTGCCATATAGGACAGATTGATACTGAGCGACTTCATAAGCGATTTCAAGTCGGTCGGCTGATTTTTCGGATTCAGACCATCAGCTTCCAGCATGACCACTTTGATCAGTTCGTTGACCATTTCTAGAAGCTCGTTTCCTCCGTCAGTGATAGCTTTCAAAAACTCATTATCCTCTGCATTGAACTTGGGATTTTTTTGCAGCAGAGACGCCATTCCCAATATCTGGTTCAGCGGGGTTCGGAATTCATGGCTGATATTGGAAATGAATGCGGATTTCGCACGGCTTGCAGCTTCGGCAGCATTTTTGGCTTTCAGAAGTTCGGCAGTTCTTTCTCTGACCCTGTTTTCCAATTCGTCATTGGCTTTTTTCAAAGCCCTTTCTGCGCTACGCCTTTCCGCAATTTCCTCTTCAAGCCTGATATTCTGCGCTTCAAGTTGTTTCTGCATATTTCTCAGAGAAAGGTGCGTCCGAACTCTTGCCAGCACATCCTCATCCTGAAACGGCTTGGTAATGTAATCTACCGCACCCAGTGAAAAGCCCTTGATCTTATTCCCGATATCATCCAATGCGCTGAGGAAGATAACAGTGATATTCCGCATCCTTTCATCCGATTTCAACATCGTGCACAGATCATAACCGCTCATTCCCGGCATACGGATATCCAGCAGCATAATATCGGGAGGATCGTTTTTAATGAGCATCAGAGCAGTCTGAGCATCTGCTGCTCCTCGGATCTCATAACCGTTTTCTTCCAAAATTTCCGAAAGAATCTCCAGATTGGACAGATTATCATCAACAATCAGAATATTTCCTTTTTCTTCGGGCAGGTTCATCATATTTCCTCCTCCGGCGGAATCGCATCGGCTATCTTTTTGAATTGATATCGTCTGATCAGCCGGTTCAATTTGTCGCTGATATCAGGATAATCGGATCGGATATCTTCACTCAGTTCGAGCAGAACTTTCGATCTGCCTTTCATGGCGGCAATCTTCAGCCGGGCAAGCCATGATGCCGGTAGTCGGGCAAGATCGGATATGGACAATTCGGTTTCGCTGATATAGCTGCTATTGTTGTAAAATGCAACCAGATTGCTTTGACCGCCAGTATCCGCTATAGTAGTATCGGATACGGAT
>CAZMDM010000469.1:0-2993 GCA_964564775.1 uncultured Desulfonema sp.
CATTCATATCGCCTCTGCGCTCGGAAAAATATTTTTCGATCTGAGTCTTTTTGATTTACCGAACACTCTGAAGCTGTCCGTAGGTTTTCTTCAGCAGGGCATCCCGGCTGAGATAAATACTCAGACCGCCGATACCGATGAGAGGGATCAGTCCGATCATCAGAAACAATCCGATCAGTTTGGGCTTCATTCTGATATTGTTGAGCTTCATAGTTGACCTCGCCATATCGGGTTCGGAAAGTATTTTATGATCTAATGATGTTTCGCGGATATTGTCAAGAGGAATCAGAGGAATCGGGATTAAAAAAAATCGGTTAATCCCGATTCAGGAGGTTATCAGACTGAAAATTCGATCATGCGTTGAACCGCTTTCAATGCGGGCTGACGGATACTTTCCGGTACTCTGACCTCCCCCTGATTGCTTTCAAGGCTTGTGAGAATATCTTCCAGCCTGATTTTTTTCATATCCGGGCATTCCATATTCGAAGATACCGGATAAAACTGCTTTGTCGGAGCAGCTTTTTTCAGAGCATGAAGAATGCCGGTTTCTGTTCCGATGATAAACTCATGGTGATTGGAACTTTGAGCATAGCGGATCATTCCCGAAGTACTCATCACCATATCCGCTAAAGCCGATACTTCGGGGCGGCATTCGGGATGTGCCAGAAACAGCGCATCGGGATATTTCGATCGGGCTGCCTGAACTTCGAAAGTCGTAAGCCGGTCGTGAATCGGGCAAAATCCGTTCCAAAAATGAATTTTTTTATCGCTTTTGGACGCGGTATATTTTGCCAGATTCCGATCCGGAACCATCAGTACTTCCGGCTCTTCGAAACTGCTTGCCACCTGAACCGCATTGGCAGAGGTACAGCAGACTGTTGACAATGCCTTGACAGCAGCCGAAGAATTGACATAAGTGATGATCGGCATAGGCGGCAGTTGGGAAAGTTTCAGACTGAGGTCTTCCGGCGTAATCATATCTGCCATGGGACATCCGGCATCGGCACGCGGCAGCAGCACGGTCTTGTCTGGCGATAATATCGAGGCGGTTTCTGCCATGAAATGCACGCCGCAGAATACGATAAGTTCCGCGTCGGTCTTTGACGCTCTGATGCTCAACTCCAGAGAATCTCCGCAGAGATCGGCAATATCCTGAATTTCCGGCGGCTGATAATTGTGCGCGAGCAGAATGCCTTTGCGCTGTTTCAGCAATTCTCTGATTTTTTCTTTCAAATCCATGCCTTATTCTTCCATTTTCAGAACTTCGACTCCCTGAGGAATCTCAAATCTGAATGTGGCATCATCAAATGCCTGATTATACTGATAATCAGCCAACTGAATAATGGTTTCATCCTCATAAGAGTTGTAGGTAATGACTCTTTCCAGATCAAAGCTCTTTTTGGAAACAGACAGATAAATCAGCGTGATATCGAACTTCTGCTCTTTGGGAACCATTTTGATGGTGTAATACCCGTCTTTTTCCTTATCGAGGCTTAAATTGAAATTTTTTCTGAGCAGCCGGATATCCGACAGAAAGCTCGCTCCTTTTCCGTCTCCGAAATAAGCCGTTGCTTTGCCGACTGTTACCTGTTTGTCCGAAGGCTTATAGACCCAAAGGTCCTGACCATCCGTAACAATCACCTGCTTCTCCGGCTTTTCATATTCCCAACGCATCATCCCCGGACGCTTCACCTGAATTTTTCCGTAAGCATTGTCCGTAATATCCATTGCCTTGATCGTGGATTGCTGAACAAAGCGCGCGGAAAATCCCGATCCCGCATACCGCGCTTCAACCTTGTCAATCAATTCGTCCAAAGTGATGCCATACACGGATGATCCGAAGACCATGAATCCTATCAGTAGCAATGTCAAATTTCTGAATTTCATATAATTTCCTCTGATTAAAAGTACAAAATCCAAAGTGCAAAATGAATACATTCTTATAATCTATCAGAAAATGATTCTTACATAAAGAGAAAACTGTCATAAAAAAAATCTTGTGAATCCTTATGAAATCCTTTAATTTATATGAACTTTATTTTGCGGGGAGTTATCATGGTAAAAAAACTGATAGTAACATGTATTGTATTGTGGGCATCTGCGGCATGGGCAGATGAACAGTTTCCCAAAGCCGGATGGACGGACAAACCCAGTCCCATTGCGAGTTCTCAGGCTCAGACCGGCGGAGAAATGGCAGTTTTTGCCGGACAGTATCCCAAGAGTTTCAATTATTATCTGGATAATAATGTCTTTTCGGCAGAAATTTTCGGAGCAATGTATGAAACACTTCTGGGCATGAATATCAATCTGGAATATGAGCCTGCACTTGCAGAAAAATGGAGCATTTCCGATGATAAAAAAACATTCACGTTTTATCTGGACAAGCGGGCAAAATGGGGTGACGGCAGCCCGATAACCGCCGAAGATGTGAAATGGACCTATCAGGCAATTGTTGATCCGAAAAATATGACCGGTCCGCACAAGCTTGAAATGGAACGATTCGAGCCTCCCGAAGTTGTTGATACTTACACGATCCGATTTCGTGCCAAAGATGTGCATTGGAAGAATCTGGGAGCAGCCGGAGGATTTCATATTCTGCCGAAAAAAGCATTCGAAGCTAAGGATTTCAACAAGATCAATTTTGAATTTCCTATAGTATCAGGTTCTTATAAGCTCGGAACGATTCGGGAAGGCATTTTTGCCAATCTGGAGCGCCGAGAAGACTGGTGGGGCAGACAATTGAAGCGCTCTTCCGGTATAGGCAATTTCAAGACTTTGAAATTCAAGTTTTTCGCGGAACAGGAAAACGCGTTCGAGGCGTTCAAAAAAGGGGAACTTGATCTGTTTCCGGTATATACCTCAAGAATCTGGATCAATGAAACCAGCGGCGAAAGATTTACCAAGAACTGGATTGCCAAACAGAAAGTTTATAACAAAAACCCTATCGGATTTCAGGGATTTGCCATGAATATGCGAAAGCCGCCGTTTGATGA
>CAZMDM010000470.1:0-9909 GCA_964564775.1 uncultured Desulfonema sp.
CGGATGCACCGACACTCACAAAATCCATGCTTTCCGCGGTAAGCAGCCTGAATCTGGAAAAAATGTGGGTGATTTATCCCGGCAATGTTGCATACAGAATACATGAACAGATCACTGTTTTACCGTTGAAAGATATTCCTGCTTATTGGAAATATGAGTAAATGCGGAGATTATGAACGCCGAATTATTATTGAACAAAATTGCGGAAGCATTTTACAAAGTGCGGCTTGATGCGGTGATGATCGGGAATGCGGCAGCGGCATTGCACGGCGCTCCGGTTACCACGCTGGATATTGATTTCATGTTCAGAAAAACCGCCGCGAATCTGAAAAAACTCAAAAAACTTGCCGATGAACTGGAAGCGCAAGTTCTGAAACCGTTTTATCCGATATCTTCTTTATATCGGGTAGTGAATGACGATATAGGCGTACATCTCGATTTTATGACGATCATACACGGAATCAGCTCTTTCGAATCGCTCAAAGCCGACGCTGTTGAAGCAGATTTCAACGGATACAAGCTCAAAATCGCGAGTCTGGAAAAAATTATCAGAAGTAAAAAAGCACTGAACCGTGCAAAAGACAGAGCTGTACTTGAAATTTTGGAGAAAACTTTCTATGAAACCGAAAAATTCCGGAAAAAAAATGTTGAAACTTCTGAAAAAAGAAAATGATCGGGCGCTGATTGAGCAAATCCGGGCGCAACTGGCATTGCCCATGAACAAACGCACCCATTTTCTTCGCAGGCGGCTTGCATTCGGAGGAAGCAGTTTGTGAATGAGCGGAACTGCATAACGTGTCCGTCTCGTGATCTATCGATAGTCTTAAGGAATCATGTCTGATATTTCTCGATGCTTATCCCTTCTGATTCAGCATAAAGACCGCCATCTGAAATTCATCCTGAAAATCATTGACAGAATTGAATTTACAACCTATTATGATGATTTGATAAAAACAGAGAATCTTTTGAATCAGGATTTTTCTGAATTACGGAATGACGGAGGCTGCAGTGTTTTATAACTGTAAAGGATTCCAATGGGATGACGGTAATTCTTTGAAAAATTGGAATCTTCACAATGTAGCTGACTATGAATGTGAAGAAGTCTTTTTCAATCTGCCTGTCATCGTAGCGGCTGACTCCGAACATTCCGTCCGTGAAAACAGATATTACGTTTTGGGCAGGACTGACAGTGATAGATGGTTATTTATTGCCTTCACAGTCAGAAGGAATCTGATCCGTATTATCTCAGCCCGTGATATGAACAAAAAGGAAAGCAGAAAATATGCCGAAAAAATTAAAAAATATTCCGAATTTCAGGAATGAGGACGAAGAGCGGAAGTATTGGGCAGATCATGATTCGACAGAATATGTTGATTGGGATAAAGCCGATGTTGTTCTGTTTCCCAAGCTTAAACCTTCGAAGCGGAAAATCTCTCTATGTCTGTCTGATTCTATGCTGAATGAACTCAGAATATTATCGAATAAGCAGCATATTCCGTATCAGGCACTGATGAGGATGTTTCTGAAAGAGCGAATTGATGCGGAGTTGAAGAGATAGGACTGAGAGTAGTGCTTCCTCAGCGTCGAAATGTATATGAAAGAAACCCTCGTTATGCAGGAACATTGCTTGATTTAACCGGACAGGATACGAAATTGAAATGGTTAAACCAATATCGGGAGTGAAGCACAGATTTAGGCTTTAAAAACCTGAAGAATTGATGTATGATATAAAAAAAGAGAAAGTATTCCGAATTAAACATCATGTCCGATATTTTCCAACTGTTATCCCTTGCGGTTCAACATCATCAGAACAATCAGTTTGACACAGCCCGGCAAATATATCAGCAGGTGCTTTCGGTTGATCCGAATCAGCCTGACGCGCTGCATTTGTACGGACTGAGTCTGCATCAGTCCGGTAATTCCGTTGATGCGGAAAGCTTTATCCGCCGGGCAGTTACAACTGTTCCCGATAATCAGATATACCTGCTCAACTTTTGCAGTGTGCTGAAAAAACTCGGCAAATTCGATGAAGCCGTTGTTCATTATCGGAAAATTCTTTCCATCAATCCCGCTCATGTCGAGGCATGGTATGGTTTGGGCAATGTTCTCAGAAACTTGGGCAATATCCCCGAAGCCATTGATGCGTATCGTCAGGCAGTCAGCGTCAATCCCAAGTATGCGGACGCGTATATCAATCTCGGCGTTGCCCTGTCTGCTCAGGGAAAAACCGAAGAATCGCTGGACGCGTATCGCCGCGCAATCGAAGCAGACCCGAATCGTGCGGAACTGCACTATAACATGGGAACGATTTATCAGGGACAGAAGCGCCTGAATGAAGCCATCGCCTGTTTTCAGAAGGCGTTAGAACTGAACCCCACACTGATCCGTGCATTGAACAATATGGGCAATGCGTTTCAGGATCAGGGAAAACTCGATGACGCGCTTGCCAGCTATCAGAAAGCATTGGAAACAGACCCTCAATATGCGCTTGCATGGCATAATGCCGGCAATATCTGTCAGTATCAGGGCAATTTTGAGGGCGCGATTTCATATTACCGGAAAGCTTCGGAATTGAATCATGGCGATACAGAAACGTTAATCAATATGGGCATAGCGCTCAAAGAAACCGGACAGTTCGATGAATCTTTGAACTGTTTCCGCAAAGTGATCGCAACTCATCCCGATCATGCCAGAGCCTACGGAATTCTGATTCATTTATTGCAGCATCTTTGCCTGTGGGAAGAGATTCCGAGCCTTGTTCGGAAAATGGATGATCTGAGCACCTGCTCTTTGGAAAAAGACGGCACGACTGCGGAAGGTGTATTCGAGAATATTGCCCGGAACTTTTCACCGGAGCGCAATCTGCAAATTGCAGCGGCATGGTGCAAAACCGCATTCCGAGCCGCGCGACATGTTCACACCGGCTTTGATTTTTCGGATCGGAAGCAGAAACAGGGCAGAATCAGAATCGGATATTTGTCGAATGATTTTTACAACCATCCGGTAGCGCACTTGATTATCAGTCTGTTCGGTCTGCATGATCGCAGTAAATTTGAAATCATCGCCTATTCTTATGGCAGAGATGACGGAAGCCGGTATCGCCGCCAGATTGAAACAGACAGCGATCTGTTTGTTGATTTGCGCGCGTTGTCTTATGAAGAAGCTGCTCGGCGCATTTATGCGGACAAAACCGATATTCTGATTGATCTGATGGGACATACCAAAGACAATCGCATGGAAATCTGTGCATACCGTCCTGCGCCGATTCAGGTAACATGGCTGGGATTTCCGGGAACCACCGGCGCGGATTTTTTCGATTATATTCTGACGGACAGAACCACAAGTCCGATGGAGAATGCCCTGTATTTCAGCGAAAAGCCGGTTTATCTGCCGCATTCGTATCTGATTAACGATTATCAGCAGCCCATTTACGACAAAACATGGACCAAAGCGGATTTGGGATCCAACACAAATACCTTTATTTTTTCATCTTATAATCAATCCTTCAAAATTGATGAGACGATATTAGATACATGGATGCGGATTCTGAAACAGGTTCCGGGCAGTGTGCTATGGCTTCAGCGAAAAGATGAAGCAGTAGCAAACACTCTGCGTCGCGAAGCTCAGAAAAGAGGCATCGAAGCGGAACGGCTGATTTTTCTGGCAAAACTGCCTTTGAAAGAAGAATATCTGGCACGGCTGAATTTGGTGGATATTGCTTTGGATACCAAGATTTACAACGGTCATGCCACCACCTGCGATGCACTTTGGGCAGGCGTTCCGGTGATTACACTTCAGGGAACCCATATTGCATCGAGAGCTGCGTCCAGTGCGCTGTATGCAGTCGGGCTTTCCGAACTGATTACAAAAAACATCGAAGAATACGAACAGCTTGCAATTTTTCTTGCCCAAAATCCCTCAGAGCTTGTAAAATTGCGTCAGAAGCTTGCCAAAAACAGGCTTACAGAACCCTTATTCGACACTCCCCGTTTTGTTGAAAATTTGGAAAAGGCATATCAGGAAATGTGGAATTTATTTCAGGCAGGCGGAATTCCGCGGGAAATTGCAGTGGGAAGTACAACGTGCAAAGTGCAAAATGTGATGTCAGAAGAATTTCAGGCTTCGGATTCTTCCCATTATTCGGCGGCAAAAACAGCATTTCAGCAGGGACAATATCAGCAATCAGTTGAATATATTCAGAAAGCGATTCAGTCTTCTCCCAAGCAGGCAGAATATTATGTGCTTCTGAGCATGGCATATCAGAAACTGGAAAAACCCGATCCCGCGTTGAAAGCGTGTCAGAAAGCATTGGAATTTGATCCGAATTGTGTTGACGCGTGGCATAACATGGGCGTTCTGCTCGAACCACTTGGCAAGCTGGAAGATGCCAGAAACTGGCTTGAAAAAGTGCTGAAAGAAAAACCGGATGATGTTGAAACGCTGTTTGATCTGGGCAATGTGCTGCTGAAACTCGGTGAGCCGGAGCGGGCTTTTGCGAATTATCAGCAAGTTGTTGAAAAAGGCACAGAGGCACAAAGGCACAACGTGTATTTCAATATGGGAATTGCCTTGGAACAACTGGGCAGATATGAGCAATCCCTTGCCTGTCTGAAAAAAGCATTGAACACCCCCCTGCCCCTCTCAAGAGGGGAGATTTTTCAGGCTGTTTTGCGCCAATACGAGCATCTGTGTATGTGGCAGGTGATTGAAGGACTTAAAGACAAAGTTCCGCCGAAGGCAGCTATCGAAGAAAAAGCTGAAGAAATCAAGCCGGGATTCGGGTTCAATCCTCGCAGAGTGCCGTATAAAAAACTGCGTGTCGGATATTTGTGGCACAAGGATTGCGAATTTCCGATAGCGCATCTGAAATATCTGATCGAAGCCCATGATCCGTCTCAGGCAGATGCGATAGGATATTGTTTCGGACATGAAACCCATCCGAAAATCACGGATATTCGCAATTTCACGCCTTCGGAATTGGCAGCCCGCATCTATGCCGATAACATAGATATTCTGGTGGATTTCACAGAACACTATCGCAATACCCGGCTGGTGCGCCCCGCGCCGGTGATGGTGAATTTTTCCGGGAAAGATGCCGGTGCTTTCGATTATCTGATCACAGACAGAATTTCGGGTCTCAGAACTCAACATGCAAAAACAGTTCTGATGCCGAACAGTTGTCAGATGATTCTGCCCGCGCCCGTGTCGGATAAACCATTGACCCGAAAAGATTTCGGACTGCCACCGCATGTGATTGTCTTTTGCGCGTTTCATCCGTCTTATGCCATCGAACCTCAAATTTTCGATGTCTGGATGAATCTGCTGAAACAGGTTGCCGGAAGCGTGTTGTGGCTCTCCGTATCCGATCCGACTGCTCAGAAAAATCTGAAACAGGCAGCAGCCGACAGAGGTGTTGATTCTCAGAGACTCATATTCACCGGCGATGCGGATAATCCGATGCTGCTCAATCTTGCAGATATCATACTGGATTCACAAATCAATCACTTTGCACTTCGCACGTTGCACGTTGCATTGCCTGTTATCGCGTTTCACAGAACTAAGACTGCCGAACTTTTACTTGCTGCGAATCTGCCGCAATTGGCGGTTCCGAATTTGCAGGCATATCAGCAGATCGCGTTGCAGATTGCGGGCAATCCCGGATTGCTGTTTCATGTTCGCCAAAGGCTCTGCAAATATCGCCACAGCCTGCCGGTATTCGACAGTCAGGGATTTGTCAGAGATTTGGAAAAAACCTATCAGGCAATGTGGTTTATATTCGTATCGGGACAGCCGGTTCGGGATATTGATGTTGCAGCCGAACCGTCGCGCCCCGCGCATGATCCGGCTCAGTATTTTACGAGCGGCGCGGCACTTCAGTCTCAGAACAAGCATGATGAAGCCATTGCCGCGTATGAAATGGCAGTCCGGCTCAAGCCAGATTATCTTGATGCGTGGGTCAATCTCGGCGTGGTGTGGAAAAACAAAGGCAATGACGAGCGGGCAATTTTCTGTTATCGCAAGGCATTGGAAATCAAGCCGGATTTCGGGGAAGTCTATTATAATCTGGGCAATTCTCTCAGAAACAATCCGCCGGAAGCCATTGCCAATTATCAGAAAGCGGTTCAGCACAAACCGGATATGCTGGCTTCCTATCTCAACATGGGAATCTGCTTTCACGAATTGGCAAGATCGGAAGAAGCGATTGCCTGTTATGAAAAAGCCCTGACCATCAATCCGAATCTGATCGAATCATACAGCAATATGATTTCCCGGCTTCAGCATCTTGTGGCATGGACAAAATTGGAAAGAATCAAAGGGATATTGGAAAACGTTACCCAGCAGGCTATTGCCAAAGGAGTGAAAACTCCTGAAATTCCCTTTGACAGCCTGTCTCTGCATACCGACCCTGCCAGACATCTGATTTCGGCAAAATCATGGACTGCCGAAACGGCAAAAGCCATGGCTCCGCATAAACTCAATCTCGATCTAAATCAGATTCGGCAGAAAAAAGCCGGACAAAAGAAACTGACCATTGCGTATGTGTCCTGTGATTTTCGCAATCATCCGGTATCGCATCTGCTGCGGGGCATGTTCAAACTGCACAATCGCAGCGAGTTTCAGGTTTATGCCTATTCTTTCGGACCGGACGATCCGAGCATTTATCGCAAGGAAATCCGGGAAAGCTGTGATAAATTTACCGATATTCACAATATGAGCCATCAGGACGCGGCAAAGCTGATCGCGCAGGACGGGGTGGATATTCTGATTGACCTGATGGGACATACCAAAAATGCGCGTCTTGAGATTTTCGCTGCGCGTCCTGCTCCGGTTCAGGTTACATGGCTGGGATTTCCCGGATCCACAGGCGCGGATTTCATTGATTATATTCTGACCGATAAAGTGGTCAGCCCGCGTGAACATGCCCAATATTACAGTGAACAATTGGTCTATCTGCCGCATTGTTATCTTCTGAGCGATCATCAGCAGGGAATATGGACGCCGCCGCCCACGCGTCAGGAAGTCGGACTGCCTCAGGATCGCTTTGTGTTCTGTTCGTTCAATCAGGCCTTCAAAATCGAACCGAGATTGTTCGACTGCTGGATGAGCATTTTGCGCCAACTTCCGGAAAGCGTGTTGTGGCTCTCAAGCCCGCCGGAAAGCGGCGAAAGAAACATGAAGCGTCAGGCAGAACTCAGAGGCATCGACTCTTCGCGGCTGTTGTTCACCGGCAAAATTCCCATGAAAGATCAGTTTTTGGCAAGACTGGGGCTTTCCGATCTGGTGCTGGATCCCTGGGTGTATAACGGACATACAACCACGCTGGACGCACTTTGGGCAGGCGTGCCGGTGGTCAGTCTTCAGGGAAAAACCTTTGCCTCGCGGGTATCGTCCGGGATGCTGACTGTGATTGATCTTCCCGAATTGATTACTTATACGCATCAGGATTATGAAAAGCTGATATTGCGTCTGGCGACTCATCCTGATGAATTGCTGAAGATTCGGCAGAAATTGTCCAAAAATCGCCTGACAACGCCGTTGTTCGATACCCCGAGATTTGTGAAAAATCTTGAAAACGCGTTTCGGGAAATGTGGAAGGTATTTATGAGCGGACAGGCTCCGCGTCCGATTGATGTGCCGGATGCCATGACAAGTTCGTATCTTCCCGATTACGCGCCGCTGCCCAATATCCATCAGAGTTTATCGGACGCGTTTCAATTGCAGAACTCCGGGCAGAATGGCGATGCGTTGACATTGTATGACAAAATTCTGACGCAGGACCCGAATCATGCGGACGCGTGGCACTTGTCAGGGCTTGTGGCATATCGCATGGGAAATTATGAGGACGCGATCCGCCGAATTCGGAAAGCAATCGAACTCTCTCCGAGCAGCGCCATGTATCACAGCAATCTGAGTGCGGTGTATTATGACATGAAACGCTACGAAGACGTGATTGCCAGTTGTCAGAAAGCATTGGAACTGAACCCGCAATTTGCCGACGCACATATCAACATGGGCTTATCCCTGAAACATTTGGGCAAGCCCGAAGAAGCCTTATCCTGTTATGACAATGCGCTGAAACTCCGTCCCGATCATGCGGAAATCTGGTTCAACAGAGCCGGTTGCCTTCAGGCACTCGGGCAGAGTCAGCAAGCCATTGAAAGTTATAACAAAGCCATTGCATTAAAACCCGATTATCCGTCCGCGTATTTCAATCGGGGAAATGTGTTTCTGACCTTGGGACAGCAGGAAGATGCCAGAGATTCATACAATTTGGCTTTGAAATACAGACCCGACTATATCGAGGCAATAATCAACAAAGGCGTTTCTTTTCAGAATCAGGAAAAATTTGCCGAAGCCGAAACCTGCTATCGTCAGGCAATCTCAATTCGGGGCGATTATCTTGCTGCATATACCAATTTGGCGGCATTATTGAAACAGCAGGAAAAATTTCAGGATGCTGCTGATTTATATGAGAAAGCCGCTCAGTTGAATCCGAGCGATAGCGCTCTATGTTCCGAAGCAGGAGAATGCCGTCTCAAGCTGTATCAATTCGAACCCGCGCTGAACTGGTTTCGCAGAGCCATGTCTCTGAATCCTGATAATGACAGAGGATTCAGCCAGTTATTTCATCAACTGCAATATTCCTGCTCATGGGACAAGATGAATGAGGTTGCCCGTGAATTGGATGCAGTTACCCGAAAAAAACTGACTCAGGGAAAGATCACCGATGAATCGCCGTTTATGTCGGTTACGCGTAAAGCTGATTTATGGGAAAATTTTGAAATTGCCAAGCTTTGGGCAAGAAATTTCAAGAATAGTGTTAAGAGTGATGTGTTACATGTTAAGAATTTGAAACATAACGCTTTGCACTTAACACATAACACTTCCGACAGAAAACTTCGCATCGGATATTTATCCAACGATTTCCGGCATCATCCGGTCGCGCATCTGATGCTGGGCATGTTGTCGCTGCATGATCGGAATCAGTTCGAGGTGTATTGCTATTCTTACGGCAAAGATGATGGCACCGAATATCGGAGCCGGGCAATGGCACAGAGCGATTGCTTCAGAGATATCCGTGAATTCAGCCATAAAGACGCGGCACAGCGCATTTATGACGATGATATTGATATTCTGATTGATCTGATGGGCTATACCACCGACAGCCGCTTGGAAATCTGCGCACTGCGTCCTGCCAAAATTCAGGTCGTGTATCTGGGATTTCCGGGAACCACCGGCGCGGATTATTTTGATTATATCATCGCGGACAGAATTGTTCTGCCGCCGGAACACCGCCCGTATTACAGCGAATGTCCGGTATATCTGCCGCATACTTATCAGGTCAACGATCATCATGCGTTTAGCGAACCCAAGCCTCGAAAATCCGACTTGGGGCTGCCGGAAAACCGCTTTGTGTTCTGCTCTTTTAATCAGACATTTAAAATCGAGCCGAATATTTTCAATGCGTGGATGCGGATTCTGCACCGGGTCCCGGACAGTGTGCTGTGGCTGATCCGGTGGAACGGTCTGAACGAAGCAAATCTCAGGCGGGAAGCCGCAGTCAGAGGCATTGATCCGCAGAGATTGATCTTTTCCAGACGCGTCTCGAAATCTGATCATCTGGCACGGCATACGCTTGCAGATTTGGCATTGGATACAATGATTTACAACGGACATACCACGACTTCCGATGCACTCTGGGCAGGTGTGCCGGTAATTGCCCTGAAAGGAAAGCATTTTACATCGAGAGTATCCGAAAGCCGGCTGAATGCTATCGGATGGCCGGAGCTTGGGGTCGGAAATCTTCAAGAGTATGAGGCTTTTGCGATTAGATTGGCATACAGCCCGGATGAATTGAAAACTCTGCGACAGAAGATTGCCAAAAACCGCATCACTCAGCCGCTGTTC
>CAZMDM010000471.1:0-3238 GCA_964564775.1 uncultured Desulfonema sp.
CAAGATGAGACATCACATAACCGATAAATGTGGTCATAAAAGAGTGTTCTGCAACAGATTCTTTGCCTGCTCCCAAAAAATGAAAGCCCGATCTGGGCGTGTGTTTGAGAATTTTGGCTTCGAACAGCAGATTTGCAACAGATTTCATAAACTTCTCCGTGTATGCGCTTCATCCTGTATTTTGCAGCGTAGTTAGCATGTTGAAATACGAATCTATTTTCTCCACAGCTTCCCGATATGAGGAAAGCTGTCTGAGCGACTCCCGAAAAGCAGTATTATGCTTCAATCCCTTGACAAACCATCCCAGACGGCTCCGCATCATCGGACATGCGCGCTCCTCGCCGAAATATTCCACAGAGGCTTTCAGATACTCCCGCATGATCTCGAATTGCCGAAATATATCGTCCCCGATAATTTCTCTCTTTTCGATCAGAGCGATAATCTGCGAAAATATATACGGATTTCCGACAGCCGCTCGTCCGACCATCACCGCATCGCATCCGGTCATATCTCTCATGCGAAGGGCATCTTCGGGACTTACGATATCCCCGTTTCCGATCACCGGGATGGCAACTGATTTTCTGACTTCGGCAATAATTGTCCAGTCGGCTTTTCCCGAAAATCCCTGACTTGCAGCTCTCGGATGAACCGCAACCGCGTCCACGCCGCAATCCTGAGCCATCTTGGAAATCCGCATCGCATCTTTGCCCGAAGCATCCCATCCGCTTCGGATTTTGATGGTCAGAGGAATACGGATAGCATTTCGAACAGCTTTCAATATGGCTTCGGCTTTATCCGGCGATTTCATCAATGCCGCGCCCGCGCCGCTTTTCAAAATTTTTCTCACCGAGCATCCGAAATTGATATCCAGAATATCCGCAGCACCGGAAGCTTCGACGATTTTTGCAGCTTCTGCCATAATTGCGGGATCAGAGCCGAAAATCTGAACCGATAAGGGTTTTTCATCAGGATGGGTATCGAGCATCTGATAGGTTTTCTGGGATCGGTGAACCAATCCGTTGGCACTGATCATTTCGGAGCAGACAATTCCCGCGCCCCCGCGTTTGGCAATCCGGCGAAACGGCAGATTCGTAATTCCGGCAAGCGGCGCCAGTATGGTCGGATTCTCATGCAATATGCTGCGAATGATAATTTTGTCCATTTTTTTACGATTATCAGGGTGTGAGGATGATAAAACTTTCCTATAATAACACCCGGAATTTCCAAAGGCAAGATATAGCTTTCCTTTCTGATTCGTGGAAATATTTTTCGCTCATCACCGCCAGAAGTGTGAATCGGGATGGCGACCGACAGTCGTGAATTACACCTTTATCTCTGAAAACCCTTGACTTCTATCGGTCCTTACCTTAATACTTCTCTCCCTAATATAACGATTGAAAAATCGAAGAAAGTAAAACAATGACGGAAAAATCGTTGGTTTCTATTGTGATTCCGGTATTCAACGAAGAAGCGAATCTGAATGAACTGATTGCAAGATGTCTTGCATCTTGTGATAAACTGGAACGATCTTACGAAATTATCCTTGTGGATGACGGCAGCTATGATGATTCCCGCAAGATGATTGTCGCAGCAGCAGAGCAGCATGACGGCAAAATTGTCGGTGTTCTGCTCAACCGCAATTATGGGCAGCACGCGGCGGTCATGGCGGGTTTTGCCGAATGCAGAGGCGAAATCGTGGTAACTCTGGACGCGGATCTTCAAAATCCGCCGGAAGAAATTCCGAAACTGGTCAGCAAAATGGATGAAGGGTTGGATGTGGTCGGCAGTATCCGAAAAGACCGGCAGGACAGCCTGTTCCGCAAAACTGCTTCTTTTCTGGTCAATAAAGGCATTCAGAGGCATACGGGCGCGAATATGCACGATTACGGCTGTATGCTCAGAGCGTATCGCAGGCACATTGTGGATGCCATGCTGCAATGCCATGAACGCAGCACCTTTATTCCCGTGCTTGCCAATACCTTTGCCCGGCGGACTGCCGAAGTGGAGGTCAATCACGATAAGCGATCTGCCGGAGAATCCAAGTATAGCTTGTGGAAACTCATCAATCTCAATTTTGATCTGATGACCAGCATCACCACGTTTCCGCTGAGGCTTCTGAGTTTTCTGGGCGTGCTGATTTCTGCAACCGGCATCGGCTTCGGTGTATTCCTGCTGATTATGCGGCTGATTCACGGACCTCACTGGGCTGTGGAAGGCGTATTTACATTATTTGCGATTTTGTTTATTTTTATCGGCGCGCAGTTTATCGGCATGGGGCTTCTGGGCGAATATATCGGGCGCATTTATCATGATGTCCGGGCAAGACCCAGATATTTTGTGCAGAAAGTTGTGGGAAGATAAGTCTTGAAAACATTCTGCATCATCACATTGGGCTGCAAGGTCAATCAGTGCGAATCCGACGCGATCAGCAATTATTTGAAAGAAAAAGGTTTTCTGATTGCTGAACACAATGCCGATTTCTGCATCATCAACACCTGCACGGTTACACAGAAAGCCTCCATGCAGTCCCGGCAGGCAATCCGAAAACTCATCCGCAATAACCCGAATGCCAAAATCATTGTTACGGGCTGTTATGCCCAGACCCAAGCCGATGAAATCCGAAAAATCGAAGGAGTGCATGATGTGGTAGGGCATAGCGATAAACATCGGATTGTCGAACTGATTGAAAATTCGGATACGTCTGACAAGGAATTCTGGCACGATATTTGGCATGAAAAGACCTTCCAGGATATGCCTGCGGTTGCTGCCGGAGAACGAACCCGCCCGTTTCTGAAAATTCAGGACGGATGCGATGCGTTCTGCACTTACTGCATTGTTCCATACAGCAGAGGGCGAAGCCGAAGCATGACGAGCGATAAAGTCTTGGAAAATATTCGCCGTCTCAAATCACTCGGATATCGGGAACTTGTGCTGTCCGGCGTGCATCTGGGATGCTACGGACTCGATCTTTCTCCGAAAACCGATTTTTACGAATTGCTGAAACGCATCAAGCAAGAACAGCCCATTGATCGCATTCGGATCAGTTCTATTGAGCCGCATGAGCTTCATGAAGATATTATTGCACTTGTGGCAGATTCTCCGATATTCTGCAAGCATTTTCACATTCCTCTGCAAAGCGGCGATGATGAGATTCTCAGACGCATGAAACGGCCTTATACGCGTCAGTATTTTCGGGAACTGATTTTGAAAATTCATGTCCTGATGCCGGACGCGGCAA
>CAZMDM010000472.1:0-21756 GCA_964564775.1 uncultured Desulfonema sp.
GAATATTCTGGAATTAGCCATTTGGAAATGTCAGGTGATGATTGAAAACGACTATAAACATTGTGCGTTTTCGGTCGATCCTGAAAAAGAATTGCTGAAAATCATTTTTCCCCAGCCCATGACCGGCAACATTCGTCTGAAAATCGAATATGACGGTATGATCAACAATAAGATGGCGGGCTTTTACCGCAGTAGCTATATCCGAGATGGCAAAACCCGCTATATTGCGGTAACCCAGTTCGAAGAAAGCGATGCGCGCAGAGCTTTTCCCTGCATGGATCATCCCTTGAAAAAAGCCACCTTCGATATTGAAATCATTACGGATGAGCATCTGACCGCGATTTCCAACACGGATATCGAATCCGAGCAATCACTGGGCAACGGCAAAAAACGGGTAAAATTCCGAACCACGCCCAAAATGTCCACATATCTGGTATTTTTCGGCATCGGTGAATTCGAATTCAAGACGGATTCCGGCGATGCCCGCGTGCGTGCGGCAGCTTTGCCCGGTCTTGCGGATCATACGCTGTTTGCGGCGGATTTCGGCGGTAAATCCTTGCAATTCTGCGAAAAATATTACGATGTTCCGTATCCGCTTCCCAAAATGGACCTGATTGCAGTACCGGATTTTGCATTCGGAGCTATGGAAAACTGGGGAGCCATCACATTCCGGGAAAACTTATTGCTGAAATATCCGGGAATTACCGCTCGAGCCGGAGAAGGTCGGATATATGAGATTATCGCGCATGAAATCGTTCATCAGTGGTTCGGCAATCTGGTGTCTCCGTCAGACTGGAAATATCTGTGGCTGAATGAAAGCTTTGCCACCTATCTGGCATATCACATTGTGGACCATTATCAGCCCGAATGGGAATACTGGAGCCATTTTCTTCAGGGACAGACCGAAGGCGCGTTTGTCAGAGATGCGCTGCATCATACGATTCCGATTGAAATTCCGGGCGGAGAGCATGTGGTGATCAATTCCAGCACCGCGCCGATTATCTACAACAAAGGCGGAAGCATTCTGCGTCAGATCGAGGGCTATATCGGGCCGGATCGGTTCAGAGACGGTTTGCGCCGCTATCTGAAAACCTATCAGTATGATTGCGCGGCAAGTCATCATCTGTGGGAAGCATTCGAAGCAGTCTCCGAATCCGGCATTACGGAAATGATGCAGAATTGGATCAGCCAGCCGGGATTTCCGGTGGTGGAAGCAACCCGGAAAGGCGATAAACTTTTGCTGAAACAACGGCGCTTCACCTATCTGCCCAACAAAATGGATCAGCAGTGGATCATTCCGATTATTGCGGATATATTTTCAGATCAAGGAAGTTCGAATCGCATCAGACTGCTGATGAAAGACCAGATTGCAGAAATTGATCTCGGTGCTGATGCTGCCACATTCAAAGTCAATGCGGGACAGAGCGGATTTTATCGGGTAAAATATGCAGCAGAAGAACTTGAAAACTTAGGAAAACTTGTTTCGAATCAGACGCTTTGTCCCGAAGATCGCTGGGGATTGCAGAACGATCTGTATGCGCTGGTCAGAAGCGGTGATGCGAGCTTGGATAGTTATCTGGATTTTCTGAAATATTACGCGGATGAAACCGCGTTTCTGCCGATGACAAGCATTATGGGCAATCTGTACCATGCGTTTCTGGTTATGGATAATACTCGAAGAGAAAAAATTGCTGCTGTCGGAAAGAATTTTATCGAAAAACTGATCCGCCGCATCGGGCTTGAACCATCTGCCGAAGAGCCACATACCGTATCGGTGCTGCGCGATCAGGTCTTGTGGCATAGTGTGATATACGGTTCAGAGCAGATCAGGGCATTCGGAACGGAAAAATTTACTGCCATGATGCAAGATACTCAGGTTCATCCCGATATTGCCAAAAGCGTGATGCAGATCGGCGCGGCATCGGGAGATAACAATGTTTTGGAATGGTTTATCAAACGCCTTGAGACATCGGACAGCGAATACGAGCGCATGAATATCCTGAGCGCGATAGCCTGTTTCGGAAATACAGATCAGATACGGAAAGCCTGTGATTATGCGCTGAAACATGTGCCGGATCGCAACAAATTCGTGCCGATCGCGGCAATGGCAGGCAATCCTGCCGCGATTCCGATGATGTGGAACTGGTATGTGGAAAATGTGTCCGAACTGGAAAAAATGCACCCCATGCTCTATGAACGGGTAATTGCCGCAATTGTTCCGGTCTGCGGCATCAAATATGCGGATTCGGTGAAAGAATTTTTCAGAATCTACGTTGATAAAAATCCGAAACTTAAAGATATTATCCGAATATCTTTGGAACGGATGGAAATTTATCTGCGGATGAGAGCGAGTTCATAATATACAATTTTTCGGAAATACTACCCGGATTCAATGCAGCCGTTGTGTTTTTGATTGAAAAATCTCGCTCAATGGAATAATAAGAGTTCCTATCGGCGTGAGCATTCGATTGCAAAAAGACATCTATTTTCATAAAATCAAATTCTTATGAAAAATATACCTATTTTGCCTGCAATGCTATGCATAGTACTGGGTATATCCGCGGGTGATGAAACATGTGAATATTCTGATTCCGGATTCATGCCGGGATAACCCGTTTATCAGCAAATTCGTTTATTCCGGTATGCGGAATTTTATTTTTCTCCCGGTTAATTCGAAGGACAAATAGTTATGTCTCAATATCTCATATTTCAAGCTGGAAAAACCGCGTTTTCGATGATCAAAGATTCGGGATTCGATCCGAATTGTATTACTGCCATGACCGGACCCGCGGGCGGTCCCAAGTGGCTGATTATGAGCCATCTGGACAAGGCGATGTTTTCCTCGTGGCTGAACGGAAGAAAAAAGCCTTTGTTTCTGATCGGATCTTCTTCCGGAGCGTGGCGCTTTGCCGCAGTTTCCCAAAATGATCCGATTGCCGCGATTGACCGATTTCAGGAAGCCTATATTCAGCAATATTATTCCCCGAAACCGAGCCCTCGCGATATCAGTAAAGAAGGGCTTCGCATTCAGAATGAAGTGCTGGACAGAAACGGCATTGATGAAATTCTGAATCATCCGTTTCTCCGCCTCAATGTGATGACCGTGCGGTGTAAAGGGCTTACGCAACGGGAAGAACCCTTGCTTCAGGGAGCGGGGCTTGCGGCTGCGGCAGGATTGAACCTGATTCGCAGGCAATGGCTCGGATATTTTTTCGAGCGGGCATTGTTTTATGACCCCAGAACTCTTCCACCAGTGTCGGATCATGCCGAATTTCCGCTTCAAAAAATTGTCTTAACTCCGAATAATCTGAAATCCGCGCTGCTGGCATCCGGTTCTATTCCGATGGTGATGCGCGGTATCAGGGATATTGCCGGCGCGCGTCCGGGCATGTATCGCGATGGCGGAGTGATTGACTATCATCTTGATATTCCGTTTCAGAAACATGACGGAATCGTGTTATTTCCGCATTATACAAATCGTCTGATTCCGGGATGGCTGGACAAAAAACTTCATTGGCGCGCGCCGATGCACGCGGATCAGACCCTGATGGTGTCGCCGTCTCCCGAATTTCTGGAAAAACTGCCGTATTGCAAAATACCGGACAGAACCGATTTCAAACAATTTGTCGGAAACGATAAAGAAAGAGTTGCTTATTGGTACAAAGCCTGCGAACTGGGCAAATATCTGGCAGACGAATTTATGGAAACCGTGCTGTCCGGCAAAATCCGGGAGCGTATCCGATTATGATATTTCCGATTCTGATTATTCTTCTGATCGTGCTTGCCTTATTCGGAATGCCGTTGTTTGCGGTGATCGCAAGCGTGGCAATGATGGGTTTTTATTACAGCGGCATCGATCTGATGATTATTCCAATGGAAATCTACCGGATTTCCGATGCGCCGGTGCTGATGGCATTGCCTCTGTTCACCTTTGCCGGATATATGCTGAGTGAAAGTAAAACTTCGCATCGTCTGGTGAGGCTGACCCGTGCATTTCTGGGATGGATGCCCGGCGGAATCGCAATGGTGGCATACACGGCATGTTCTTTATTCACCGCATTTACCGGCGGATCGGGCGTTACCATCGTGGCATTGGGCGCGCTGATTTTTCCTGCACTCCTACAAGCCGGATACAGCGAAAGATTCAGCTTGGGGCTTTCGATTTCCTCGGGCAGTCTCGGATTGCTGCTTCCGCCGTCACTGCCCCTGATTCTCTACGGCATTATCAGCCAGCAGATGAAAATGAGCAATGTACCGAGCGTTTCTTTGGATGATCTGTTTCTGGCAGGAATCTGTCCCGCGCTGCTGATTCTGAGCTTGCTGTTTGTCTTCACCTTGTGGATGAACCGCGACAAACCGGTTGTGCTGACAAAATTTTCCATCACGGAAGCCTTGTCCGCATTGCGGGAAATGATCTGGGAACTGCCATTGCCGATCTTTGTTTTAGGCGGGATTTACAGCGGGATTTTTGCCATTTCCGAAGCCGCTGCCGCAACTGCCATGTATGTCATGGTGGTCGAAATTTTCATTTACAAAGAAATTAAAATTTCACAGCTTCCCGGAATTATGCGGGAATCCATGATTATGGTTGGAAGTATTCTGCTGATTCTGGGCGTGGCAATGGCATCCACGAATTTTATGATAGATGCCCAAGTGCCAATGAAGCTTTTCAAATTTATTCAGGCACATGTCAAAACAAAATTCATGTTTCTGCGGCGTTTGAATATCTTTCTTCTGACGATGTGGGCGCTGCTGGATATTTTTTCCGCGATTGTCATTATGACTCCGCTGCTGCTGCCGGTTGCCGTCAGTTACGGGATTCATCCGCTGCATCTGGGCATTATTTTTTTGGCAAACTTGGAAAGCGGCTACTGCACCCCGCCGATGGGCATCAATCTGCTGATTGCGAGCTATCGCTTCAAAAAGCCGGTTACCGAGCTTTACCGGGCTTGTTTTCCGTTTCTGATCGTGCTGTTTGCCGCAGTGCTGATGATTACCTACTGGTCGGGACTGAGCCTGATATTTGTGAAGCATTGATTGTGAGGGAGCGGGCTGAGTGCGATAACGACTCGCCATCGGCTCATGCCCGCAGAATATTGAATTAACTTTTATTCTTGCCCTGACCCTTCATCGGTCTGCCTGAACAGAATTCTTCTTTGGTAAGAACGCCGTCACCATTGGCATCTCTCTTCTTGAAGACCTCTTCGGCTTTTCCGCCCGGATGATTGATAGCCGTGAACTCCTGAAGAGTTACCTTGCCGTCTTTATTCGTATCCAATTGCACGAAACGCTGTTCGCATTTCATTTCCGGTTTGGGAGGATCCTGTGCAAATACACGGCTTTCGCCTATCATGACTGCCAGAGCCAAAGCAATCGCCAAAACAACTTTCGACATCTTCATCTTTTTTCCTTTCTGCTGAGATTTGAGTTTATGATTCAACTATGGAATATTCACATAGCGATCATCGTAGTTCCCTTCTTCTGCTTTTTGATGACAGGCAGAGCAGTTTGATAAAGAACCGACAGCTTGCCGTTTCAGAATATCTGCGCCGATCTTGCGGTGCTTTTTCCCGATATAAGGAATATCAGTGATCCGCGCCGGATTTTTTCCAAGCAGGCTTTTCATAATTTTAACAGAGATTTCCGATCTTGAAGATTCGGCAGAATTGGCTTCGAGATAACGGGAAATCTCTGCGTTTGCTTCGGCACTCAGGCTAACAGATTCGCCGAAATGCTTGTCAGACTCGGCAAGAATTTTCTTCCACCCGCCCCAAGGCATCAGTTCCGGCTGATAGGCAAAATGGCAGGAACCGCAGTTTTCTTTATAGACAGCATTACTGACCGCTCTCAGATAGTCTCTGCTGTATTCAGATTTACCGTGATGTTTCTTTTGATAACGGTGATTTTTCTCATGTCCGGCAATACTGTCTCCGATGGCAAAAGCCATGATTATCAGTACAGGAAAAAAATCTTTCTCAATAATGCCATAAAAATTCTCCGATTATTCTCTCAATCATGCAAATGATCGTTCGAATAATTCCGCGACTGCTTTTTTTCCGTTTTCTTCGAGAAATCTTGTTCCTGTTCCGGCAAAATGAGCATGACCGATGATCGGTTCATTTCCTTTTCCGCGCTCGACCCATTCTGCCTGATTCCATGCAAACCATGAATTTCGTTTCTGATCGAATACATACAGCGGCTTGTTGCACAATTTGGCAAACTCTGCTCCCCAGCCTGTGCCGCCGTTGACGGTCTTGTCAGGCATGATTTCTCCGATCACATAAATCTCCTGCCCGTTGTTGATCTGATACCAGATGCTTTGCAGCACCTTGCGAAATAACGGTGTTTTCGGATAGCTGCGATTCATCAGTTTGGAAACATATTCCAGACTCACATCCCCATTTTTCAGTTCAAGATGATTCAGGATTCGCAAGCCTCTCTGACGGACAATGGAATGTCCTTCGAATGTGAAGTTCACTTCTTCTAGTCCGAATCGCTCCGCATTAGCCCCGAATTCCGCCTCAGCGCCTTTGATGCCGCCGCTGAACAATATACATTCTTCTTTTTTCATATCTGATTCCTTTCAATAAAATTGTTATATATCATATTTCGGCTTTTTGTGGTATATTTTTTGCTTATATTTCAGAATCAGGAAGATTGCCATTTTTATGATATACTTGCCTGTTTTGGATGCTATGGTGGTAATGTTGAAAGATTCTGATACGGGAAAGGATGAGGAATGATAGAAAAAATCGAAAAAGCCTCCAAAGCATTTTCAGGCATCCGCTCATTCGGCATCTTCGCGCCGATGTCCTATTGGAAAAGCAAGGAAGACTGGGGAATCGGCGATATAGATGTGCTGCTGAAAGTGATTGATTTTGCAAAACAGCATCGGATTTCCACGCTTTCGATGCTGCCGCTCAATCTGCCCATCACGGATAACTGCCCATACAGCAATGCCAGCGCATATATTTTCGATCCGGTCTATATCGGACTCGATCTGATGTGCAGAATGCTCGATGTCCGATGTCCGGCAATTGAGGAACTGATTGTTTCTCTATGTAACGATATTGAAAAATTCAGAGAGAGCAAGGTATCGCTGAATGAGGATATCCGTGAATCCAAATATAAGGTATTTAAGATGTTATACAGAGCCTATGATCTGTCTGCGTCTGTGCGGTTCAGAGAATATTGCGCGTCTCATTCGTGGCTCGAAGATCATCTGCTGTTTTTTATTTTGGCAAAACAATTCGGCACTTATGATTTCAGATTATGGCAAAAGAAAATCGCACTGCGCGATCCCGACACGATTCGGGCATTGAAGCAGGAATATCGTAAAGAGATAAAATTCGAGGCATTTCTTCAATGGGTGCTGACCCAACAACTGCGCTTTGTTCGGGAAAAGGCGAATGAAGGTGATTTTACGGTTGATCTGATGTTCGATCAGCCCTTTGCTTTCGGCAGCGCGGATGTATGGTGCAATCCTGACGCATTTGTTATTGATCCCGAAACACTGAAATGCGAATTTACTCAGGGCGCGCCGCCGCATCGCTTGGATATTCCCCAGCATTGGCAGTTTTATTTATTGAATACCGAAACTTCTGCTTCCAAACGCATTCTGATCGAGCGGCTGTCTTTCATGCTGCAATTCTGCGATCTTCTGAGAATCGACCATCTGCTGGGCTATTATCGCCTGTACTATCTCAGTGAAGACCCGCAATGGCAGATGACGCTGCAAAATATGGGCATATATAATGATATTGAAGCAATATTTCACGGCGATGTGGAAATCACGGAAAAACGAACCCGGATTTATGAGCTGATTTTGCAAGGAATTCAGGAGAATTTCCCTGCGGATATTGTCTCTGAATTATTTGACGAATCCGGCAATCTCCGACATGCCCATGTCATTTTGGCAGCCCGAAAACAATTTGATTTCAAACAGAATTATGAGCTTTACCGATGCGGTTGGTATCGTCAATATTCGGCGGAACACGCTCAGGACTTGCTTTATGCCATGCTGAATCCCAATGAAATCAGCGATGCAGATTATTTGGAAAAGATTATCCGGGATAAAGAATTATTTCTGAAATCATCGGACAGCATCCGGGTCGGATTTTTCAAGCCCGGATTCGGAGAAGAAATCATTTATCCGTTTATGAAAATTGCACAGGAACAGGGCAAGCACTTGATTTTCGAAAATCTGGGCGTTGTACCGGAAGAAATCAGCCGCTCTTTGGCGCAGCTCGGCGCAACAGAATTCAAGCCCCTGATTTTCGGATATATGAAATTTGTCGGGGATGATAATGCGTTTTGGGCTGAACATATCGAATATAACAGCTTTGCCTGTTTTTCGACACAGGATACGGTAACGCTTCGCGGATGGTGGGAAGGTAAAGAAAAATGGGCAAAACAGAAATTTTACTTACATCGGGATAAAGCAAAAGTTGCACTGCTGCATTGGTTATTTGAAAACAAATATTTATCAGAAGATGCCGAAATTGATCTGAGAACATTGACGCCCGATCTTCAGAAAGCGGTTCTGGCATCGGTATCGGATTGCAAAGCAAGAGATGTCGTGATTTCTATGCCGGATATTTTCGGTTCGGGCGATGACGGTATTATCAATATGCCCGGAAACAGAGGCTTCTGGACTGCCAGATGTCCGATTGCGATTGAAGATTTCGAGACAAAAGGCAAAGAAGCTGTTGAATTAATAAATATGTTGAATCAATATCGTTCCAGAGATTCGTTTGACGATCAGGTTCGTGATCTGAATCCTGAAATGCCTCATCTGCTTGCCACTCACCCGCGCATGGGAGCAGGCACAAAGCAGCTCAGAATACACGGCGAGGCTTTTCTGATTGATGCGGTCGTATATGGAAAATGCGATACGGCTTCCGTGATCTTCGATAGCGGCAGGATCGAAGCCATGCAAAAGCTTGATCTTAAATACGGAAATTCAAATAATATCAAACTATTCCGATGTAGTGTTCCGGTGGATGAAAACATGATCGGCGTATTCGGATTTAAAATTGCGTTGGATGGAAATATTCGGGAATTACAAGGTTATCTGATCGGATGCACGCCGGGAACCGATATGAATCCGCTGTCTGCGAATTACGGCAATTCCAAGCCCTGAAATAAATTTTTGAGCCATTATATGTCGTCCCTCCGGGACTTGTCTTCATATCCCGCAGGGACATCTGATATTAGCTATTTTGAATGGTGAAACGCCATGCACAGTACCATTCTGCCGGGTGTTTGTCCGGCGGGCAGCCCACGCATTCGGTTCTGATTCTTGAATCAATGGCTTCCGCAAATGACGGATATTCTGCCATTCCGCCGGATTTGCACGGATAATCTTCCAGTCCTTTGCGTTTTCTGGCATCCTGAACCCGGCATTCGTTCATCTGAAAAACGAAGCTGTTCGGCGATTCGTCAACAACGGACTGCTTGTTGATCGTGGCATACAATCGGAATGCAAGGGCTTTTTTCAGTCCCTCCAGCCCGGAGTTTTCGGGAAGATTCAGATATCGTTTGATTGCCCATGCCTCGAAGGGCGAAAACTGCGCCCAGCAGGAATCGTTGCAACGCTTGGCATCGAACATGCCCTGCGAAAACTCGACTGCCTGAAACCATACGCCGTCATTTGCCAGCCAATTGATTGCCACATTTTCCTTCAACAGATTCAGTTGTTCGGCAGGCAGATCCAGAAAAAACTTCGGGATATCGCCCTGCATCTCGAATCCGAGCGTTTTGGAAAGCCGCTTCATCTGAATATCGTAGCTCCGTCCGTAAGCTTCTTTGAGAATCCGGTAGGCTTTCTCATCGCCCAACTGATGCCGCACTTCCGCAAACCACATAGCGTGGTGCATGGCGATTCTGTGAAAAAAATCAATGATAAGCCGCGCGGTTTCTTCCTTAGTCAAATCTGCTGTTGAATTTTTGTCTGTCATCTTCGCTTGAATTCCCTCCTGAAATTTAATGATGCAGCCATGTCGTCAGGGATTTGTTTATCACTATCCCATTACTGATCCAGTTATTTTTCCGAATATTGTAAAGAAGATATGTTGATCCGCTTATCAATGTAGAATCTGGCTTAAAAACAATTTGGTACGCTCATGCTGAGGATTCGTGAAAAATTCCGAAGGCGCGTTTTCTTCCAAAATCTGCCCGAAATCCATAAAAATCACCCGATGCGCCACGCTTTTGGCAAAGCCCATTTCATGCGTAACCACCAGCATGGTCATACCTTCCTGAGCCAAACTGATCATCACGTCCAAAACCTCTTTCACCATTTCCGGATCCAGCGCGGAGGTGGGTTCGTCAAAAAGCATGATTTTGGGTTTCATGCAAAGGCTTCTGGCAATTGCCACGCGCTGCTGCTGTCCGCCGGAAAGCTGCCCCGGATATTTGCGCGCCTGCTCCGCAATATGAACTTTTTCCAAAAAATACATTGCCGTATCTTCCGCCTGTTTTTTGGGAATTTTTCGCACCCATATCGGTCCCAGCGTCAGGTTTTCCAAAATCGTAAGATGGGGAAAGAGGTTGAAGTGCTGAAATACCATACCCACTTCTTCCCGGATTTTTTCGATATTGCGGATATCATTGGTCAGTTCGATATTGTCCACGATAATTTTGCCGCGCTGATATTCCTCAAGCCGGTTGATACATCGGATCAGGGTGGATTTGCCCGAACCCGACGGACCGCAGATCACGATCCGCTCCCCGCGCCTGACATTCAGATTGATATCTCTCAGCACATGATACTCTCCATACCATTTGTGCATCCCGATAATATTGATGATCGTATCATTTTCCGAAAGTTTTTGAACAGAATCTCCATCCATATCTTCACCGCCGCATGCATATTGTATGAAATAACAAATAAATCAATCAGTTATTCTTTTTAATGAGTTCGGATTTCAACATCTTCATGTCATTGCACCTTTTTTCCGGTCAGTACCAGAAACGCATCTTCCAAATTCACCCGTCTCAGGGTGAAGCCCTCTTCATGGCTGTCGGTAAATGCTTTGGCATCTTCTTTGCTGTTGAAATATTGTGTTTCCATATCATCTCCCGAAATCCGATCAATTGCCCATGCACCGAGTCTTGCCATCAGATTTTCAGGGGTATCCAGTGCCACAATTTTTCCTTCATCCAGAAATGCCACCCGTCCCGCCAGAAATTCGGCTTCTTCGATATAATGCGTAGTCAGGAAAATCGTTGTGCCGTTCTGCTGAATTTTTTTGATCAATGCCCATATCTTGCGGCGAATTCCCGCGTCCAGTCCGACAGTCGGCTCATCCAGAAACAAAATTTTCGGAGAATGCACCAATGCCCGCGCGATCATCACTCTGCGCCGCATTCCGCCGGAAAGATTTTTAATCAGCGTATCCTTACGATCATCCAGATCAATGTAATCCAATAGTTCCAAAATCTTATCTCTTCGCTTGAACAATGACATGCCGAATAAGCGGGCATGAACTTCAAGGTTTTCGAATACACTCAGTTCCTGATCCAGATTGATAGTCTGCGGTACAAGTCCGCATTGCTTTTTGGCATCAAGAGTCTGCTGTTCGATATGAAATCCGTTCAGATACGCGCTGCCGGAACTCAGCCGGGTCAGTCCTGTTAGGATTCGGATCGTGGTGGTTTTTCCCGCGCCGTTGGGTCCCAGGTAAGCAAACAATTCCCCTTCGGAAATATGCAGGCTGATATCTCTGAGCGCATGAACATTTTTATAATGCTTGCTTAAATTTTCAATTCGGATCATAAAGCTGATATTTCCGTTCCGATTCATAAAGACAATACCCATGGTTTCCGAATCCTGATACAATCCTTCCGTGCGGATGTCAAGAAACTTATCCGAAACCCCATACCGCAGGACAAGTTTTCTGATCCGAAAATCACATTTTCCGGGATGAGGTATTTTTGCAATATCTCTCTTTTTCGCTGTAAATACACCCGCAATACGGCTGGCGATATAATCCGAGTTTTTTTGATATTTCGATGCCTTCTTTCCATCCAATGCGGAAATCATCGTAATAAAACGGAATACCGATTTCTTTTCCGAGCGATTCTCCGATTTCCCGAATCATCTCGTGTTTTTGAAATTTGCTGTACAATAAAGTCGTTGAAAAATATTCGAATTTTCCCTGCTTGGCAAGCAATGCGGTCGATCTGAGACGATCATAATAGCAATACGTGCAGCGATTCGTTTCTCTGAAAACGATATTCCGAATAAATCCTTCCATATCATAGTCTTGCTGATAAATGACCCGGAAATTCGCGATTTCCGCATATTGTTCGAGCGCTTCCTGACGGCGCAGGCATTCGGTGTAGGGATGAATGTTATTTCGATAAAAAAATCCAATTATATCGAAGTTTTGTTCTCGAAGCACCCTGATCGGATATATCGAACACGGCGCGCAGCATAGATGCAGCAGAAGTTTCATGGCTCCGAGTCTTTCTGGCAGAGATAAAACTCTTGTTTCAACTCATCCATCAGTTCTTTCACCGAGATAATCCGATCCACCCTGTGAACATTTTGCCCCACGAATGCAAATCCGTGTTTCAGCTTGCCGCGTTTGGCATTGATGAGCGCTCGTGAAATGCAATATGGGCTGGTTTTGTAATCACAGGTGGTGATGCAGTGATATGGACAAGTGAACGGAATTTTTTCGCCCCGTTTGATGGCATCGAGAAATTCATTTTTTATGGCTCTTCCCGGCAATCCCACCGGACTTTCGATAATCGTAATATCTTCTTCTTTGGCATCGACAAACGCCTGTTTGAACGCCATATCCGCATCGCATTCGTGAGTAGCGACAAAACGGGTTGCCATCTGAACCCCGGCAGCCCCCATTTTCAGAAATTTGTAAATGTCCGCTCCCGTATAAATGCCGCCAGCCGCAATCACCGGAATTGCTGTATGATGCTTTTCCTCAAACGGTTTTATGGCTTCGATCACTTCGGGAACCAGTTTTTCCAAAGAGAAGTTTGGATCGTAAATCTGCTCTTTTTTCAACCCCAGATGCCCGCCTGCCATCGGACCTTCCACCACAAAACCATCAGGAACATACTTGTATCTTGCCCATTTTTTGCAAATCACCTGAGCGGCTCTGCCGGAAGAGACAATCGGAACCAATTTGGTATCGGTACTGCCTTCGAGATATGTGGGCAGATCCAGCGGCAGTCCGGCGCCCGAAAAAATAATATCGATTTTTTCTTCAACAGCCGTAGCCACCAATTCGGGATACTGCGTCAGGGCAACCATGATGTTGACGCCAATAATGCCGCTTGTTTTGTTTCTGGCTTCCCGGATTTCTCTTTTCAATGCCCTGATATTAGCTTCTTTCGGATTCGAGACAATGTCGGATTCGCTCATTCCGATCATGGCTCCGGCAATAACACCGATGCCGCCTTCATCGGCAACAGCAGATGCCAGCCCGGACAGCGAAACGCCGATTCCCATTCCGCCCTGAACAATCGGGACTCGGGCAATCAGATGACCTATCTGTAATTGGGGCAGTTCCATTCGAATTTATCCCTTTCTATTTCACACCGACTACCGGACACGGAGCATTTATCATAATATATTGAGCAGTAGAACCCATCAGCAACTTTTCCACTCTGGAGCGCCTTCGGATACCGATGATGATTTCATCTGCTCCGATTTCTTTTGCGTAGCTGACTATATCTTCTCCGGCTTCCATACCCCGCACGGATAATCGAGTTTCGCAGGTAATATTCTCCTGTTTCAGCAGATTCTCTGCATAAGCCAGTTCATGTTCCGCATTGACAAACACCTGTCTGGGAATCTCACGTCCGCCTACCATAGAAAAAATCACATACACCTTTGCATCGAAAGACTTAGCATGAATCCGCGATAAATCCAAAGCCGCTTTGGATACATTCGATCCGTCATATCCCACCAGAATCTTCATCGTCCCTCCTGGAAAAAAATTTCAAAGTCAAACAATAGCACAAACATTACAGGCGGGTAAAATATTTTCGTATTACCCCAAAAAATTTTTATCGACAGCAATCCGAATCAGGGGTAAATTTATGATTGGATGATTTTTGAAAGAACAAACGAAATAGCAGCATCGGAAACAATGAAACAGGAATATATGATAATAATTACAGGTAATGAAATATGTCGAACATCTGGCTGCGATCATCGGAATCAGACAAAAAAACAGAGTTGAAAAAGGAGAACAATGAACTTGCCTCAGATTATGGTGTTGGGCGTGGGATGCAAGCTTCTGACAGACGAAGGCTTCGGTGTCCATGTCGTTGAAAAATTAACAGCGGATTACGATTTCCCGGACAATGTTTCTGTTATTGACGGCGGCGTATTGGGCGTCAACCTGCTGGGCGTTATCAGCGAAGCCGATCATCTGATTGTCGTGGATGTGATCCGAAATGGCGGTGAGCCGGGAACATTGTATCGCTTGGCAGGGCAAGAGATTCCCGCGCGCATCCGGGCAAAAAATTCGCTGCACCAAATTGATTTTCTGGAAGCCCTGACCTTGTGTCAGGCACTTGACAAAGTTCCCGAAACGGTCATTATCGGCGTGGAACCCGAAGATATCACCACATACAGCGTTGAACTTACGCCCACGATTGCGGCAAAAACAGATGCTATGATTGACATGGTTTTCAAAGAATTACAGCGATTCGGCATTTCACGGATCAGAAAAGATAAAGGAGCGGTTTCTCATGTGTCTTGCAATTCCATCTAAAATCATAAACGTCGAAAACAATATCGCCACGATTGATGTGGACGGCATTCAGAGACAGGCAAGTCTTCTGCTCATGGAAGATGCGAAAATCGGCGATTATGTGATTGTTCATGCGGGCTTTGCCATTCAGAAGATTGATGAGTCTGCTGCATTGGAATCCCTGAATCTGCTCAGAGAAGCAGTCGCTATGGCGGAGTCCGGTTGACAGATGTTTGTTATTCGCGTATTTTTTTCGGAAAATCCGGGACAAGGGAAGATTTTCCGAGCTTTCTTCTGCTGTTATAAAAACTCATGTCGCCCGATTCATCGCAGAACCAGACTTCCGCCGCGCCGGATTCGAAGTAAAGCCGTTTTTTGAGCTGCCTTTCCTTACCGCTGTTGGCAGCCGAAAGGATTTCCACGCCGATTTCCGGTGCAATCGGGCTGTCGTACTCATCTCTGACCTGCTCCCAGCGGTTTCTGGAAAACCATGCCACATCGGCAACTTTTGTTCCGTTCCGGGTTCTGACAGCGCATTCGGTAACAGCTACGCCTTCAGGCATCAGTCGTGAAAGATGTCTGTCTATGACGGATTGATACGCACCGTGTATGAGTTTTGCCGGAGACATGATGATCTGCCCTATCCTATTGAGTTCGATTTTATACGGAAAATCATGTAAATTCGAATTTTCGCAAAGCTGCTGCCAATTCATGCCGATTCCTCCTTTTTACTTCATCCGTTCCGAATGCCGATACGCCGCGTCCGAAGTTCTGCGCCCCGAAGAGGTGCGGATAATAAAGCCGATTTTCAGCAGATACGGCTCCACCACATCCACCAGCGTATCGCTTTCTTCCTGAAGCGTTGCGGCAATGGCTTCGATGCCGACAGGACCGCCGTTGTAAAATTCGATAATGGTTTTCAGATAGCGGCGGTCAAGTCCGGTCAAGCCCATGTCGTCAACACCTTCCAGTCTCAATGCCGCATCAACCGTATCTTTGCTGATTTTTCCATCGGAGCGCACCTGTGCATAATCTCTGACCCGCTTGAGCAGGCGGTTCACAATGCGCGGCGTTCCTCTGGATCGTCTGGCAAGCTCCTGAGCGCCTGCCTGATCCATGCTGATTTCAAGCAATGCTGCAGAACGGGTTGCAATTGTCACCAAATCGTTTTCATCATAAAAATCAAGGCTTCTGAAAATGCCGAAACGATCTCTGAGCGGCGCGGACAGCAGCCCCACCCGTGTGGTTGCGCCGACCATGCAGAAGCGGTTCAGGCGATAGCGATGGCTACGGGCATGAACCCCTTTGTCAAATACGAAATCCACTGCAAAATCTTCCATTGCCGGATATAAAAATTCCTCGACTGCTCTGGGCGTGCGGTGAATTTCATCGATGAACAGCACATCACCGTCTTCCAGATGGGTCAGGATGCCGATCAGATCGCCGCCTTTTTCCAATGCAGGACCCGAAGTAAGCGTCAGTTTTCCGCCCATTTCATTGGCAATGATGTGTGCCAAAGTGGTTTTTCCCAGTCCCGGAGGTCCGTGGAACAGAATATGTTCCAAGGGTTCTTTGCGCTTTTTGGCGGCTTCGATGGCAATTTTGAGGGTTTCGACCACTTCTGCCTGTCCGATATATTCGGAAAGCCGCTCGGGACGCAATGAGAGCATTTCCGGCTTCTGATCTTCGGCAAGCTCGGCACGGTTGACAATTCCCTGCCTGTCGGATGAATAACTCAGTATGTTGTTCATAATTCTTGTTGCCCATATCTTCTGAAGATGCTAAATCATACTCTGATTGAGACACGGAATCAATATATACTGTGAACGGTTGAAAAATTGACTTTTTAAAAACTGATTTTATCATATTCCCTGAAGGTTGAAAGTAAAAAGAAGAGTTATATGATACAATAGTTCGGACAGTTTTTAAATTGATATATTTTTCTTTTTATTCAAATAGTTAATATAGATGCAATCCATCTACAAATTTTGAAGATTCAGGAAGCCCTGTAAAGCCTGACTTTTTTTACAGACTCAGCTTCGGGGCTGAGATTAAAAAAATCAGACAACATTCGGCTGCAGATTTGAAAAAAACGGAGCCATGATTTCTTCTGACAATGACCTTACCGACATCCGATTCTGGGAATCCTCATGGGACCAAGCCCGGCAGAGTTCTTTTCTGATGAATACGCAGAAAATCAGCCCGGAACGCTGGCATGAATTTTATGAGTCTATCGGCGATATTTATCATCATACTTGGGGAGAACCCTGGCGGCTCGGAGAAGAAGCAGGGAAGATATTTTTCTCGGAAGGATTGATCAGACCCGGTTCCGAAGTTCTGGATATGGGATGCGGTCCCGGAACTCTGTCAATTCCTCTGGCAGAAAAACGCGTGCAAATTACCGGCGTGGATTACAGCGAAAATATGCTGAAATCTCTTCGGAAAGAAGCTGCAAAGCGGAGGCTTGACAATATCCGAACAGTGCGCGCATCTTTCGGGGAGTATCAGACAGATGCACAATACGATCTGGTTGCCGCAGCCTGTTTCCCGCCGGTACTCGAACCTTCGGGAATTGAAAAAATCGAAGAGTGGTCGAAGGGCTTCTGCGCGGTCATATTTGGTTCCGGCGACAAAGATCAGCCGATCCGAAAAGCCCTGTGGTCTCCGATTATGAAAGCAGAACCGCCTTCGGGCAGATTTCATCTGATTCATCTTATGGGCTGGCTTCTGGCAGCCGGGCGCAAACCTAATCTGAAGCATCTCTCATGGACATACCGGTTCAGCCGTCCGTTTGAAGAAGTGGTTCGTTTTTACAGAAATTATTTTGCCATATTCGGAAAAGACGATGCACAAACCGAATCTCTGATCCGCAATATTTTACAACAATATGTGGTAAATGATCATATATCAAGTCAGGGTGAGGCGGAACTTTGGCTGGTATGGTGGAAAAAACTGTGACGAAACACGCGGCAAAACTCGTTCTGATTCTGTTCGGCGTTTCCCTGATGACATTTCTGATAATGTCGCTGATGCCGGGCGATCCGGCGGAAATGATGCTTGCGGGTCAGCATGAATCTCCGTCTGCCGAAAAAATTGCCGCTCTCCGCCAAGAACTGGGCTTGGATCAGCCTCTGCCGATCCGCTATCTGAAGTGGCTGAAACATATCCTGATGCTCGATTTCGGCAATTCCTATCGCACCGGAGATCCGGTGATCGGAGAAATCCTCAATCGCCTGCCGACTACCGTAACTTTGGCTTTCGGCACGCTGATATTCGTGATGATCTCATCCGTAAGCGGCGGAATCTTCAGCGCGGTGTTTCAGAGCAAGCTGCCGGATAAATGTCATCGGATATGGACAATTCTGATGGTGTCAATTCCCGATTACTGGCTGGGGCTGATTCTGATGCTGATATTTGCTTTGAAACTCCGATGGGTTCCGGTTATGGGAAACGGAAGTATCGCTTCTTACGTGCTGCCGGTGCTGACACTGGGCTTGTCGGTATCTGCGGTTGAGGGAAGAGTTTTCAGGGCAAGTATTATCGAAATTCTGACCTGTGATTATGTGCGTTTTGCTTATTCCAAAGGACTTTCTCCGTTTAAGGTATTTGTCCGTCATGTGATGAAACCCGCGCTGCTGCCGATGGTTACGATGTGGGGAGTGCTGCTCGGTCATCTTCTTGGCGGAGCAGTAATTGTCGAATCGGTATTCTCTTTGCCCGGACTCGGAAAGCTTGCCGCAGATGCTGTGTTAAGCCGCGATATGCCGATGATTCAGGGGACGGTTCTGACAATGACGGCAATGTTTGTTGTCACAAGTCAGATGATTGAAGTCATATATCGTGTTCTTGATCCGAAAATTGCTGCTGTCAATCGGCTTTAGGTTCATCATCAGAATCTTCTTGACATCCATCGGAAAATATGAAAAAGAATTTCTCAAATTGAAGGGGATGAATCCCTCAGCATTATAAGTTTTATCGGAAAATCAAGAAATTATAACGCCATGAAGGTGTAAGATCGGCAGTATCGGTCTTCTTCATGGCGTTTTTTTATTTTGCGGGTCTCCTCCTCACAAGGGAGTTCGGGAAGGTCGCCGCTCCCACAGCTAACTTCAACACCGGCGGTCTTCCCCAAACATAACAGCGTCTGATTTTTTGCATCTGACTGGCAAAGGGCAGTTTGCTAGTAATATTTTTTTAATTTTAAATAGTTGTCTGAGGAGAAAAAATGAAAAAGTTGTTTGTGTATCTGATGATGTGCGGAGTGTTTGTGCTGATGAGTATTTCACCCGGATTTTCACAGGACAAAGCAAAATCTGGTGAAGCTGCGTATTCGCTTGATGAAGTTGTCGTAACTGCAACCAAGACCCAGCGTGAAGTCAGAGATGTTCCGACAGATATGGCGGTTCTGACTCAGAAAGATATTGAAAAATATCAGCCCACCGATGTTATGGATTTGTTGCGTCATGTTCCGGGCTTGGTATTGAACGGCATGGGCAGCAGCAAAGCATCTTTCTATGCAGGCTCTCGCGGTATTCAGCCGTCAAGCAGAGGGATGATGATGATGATGGACGGCATTGAGATGAATGATCCGAGCAATTATCTGTCGGTTGCCAATATTCCGTTGGATAGCATCGAGCGGATCGAAGTGATCAAAACACCCGCGTCTGTGCTATACGGCACTGCGGCAGTCGGCGGTGTCATCCATATTATCACCAAAAAACCGGTCAAGCCGATTGAGAGCAGCACATCTTTGACGTACGGAAGCTTTGATAGCAAACAGATCAGCGCGAATATCGGCGGTCTTTTAAACAACGGTTTCAGCTACGGACTCAATTACAGATATTTTGATACTGACGGCTATCGGGATAACAATTTCAGGCAGCAGCACGGATTTACGCCGAGACTGGGCTATACCAATGATAAAATCGAATTTGAGATATTTTCCAATATCATAGATTCGGAGTACGGTTTTCCGGGCGGGCTGCCGCTAAGCACATATCAGGACGATCCGACCAAAGCCTTGCAGACAGACCGGGAAGGCAATTCTATCAACAGTGCGTCAGGAGCAACCCTGAATTGGAACATCAGCAATCAGTCTCAGCTTAAAATGAAAACATCTTATCGCAACAACAATTGGGAAACCGAAGATTACGGCATGTTTTTCAAAGGCGAGGATTACTGGGTATGGACAGGCGAAGCTGCGTACCAGCACAGTGCATCTTTCGGCGGGGTTGGAAATACGATTCTGCTCGGCACGGAATACAGAAAGCTTCATAATGAGCCGTCTATGTACACCGATGATCATTTCGGTTCAAAATTGCTGAGTCAGGCAGAAGTCAGCGAGCAGATTGTGGGCGTATTTATTCAGGATGAACTTCGTCCGGTCAAAGACCTGATGCTGAATTTGGGCGTCCGCTATGACAAAATCAAAACCGATTTTGAAAACAAACTCAGTGCTGCCGCAAGTTTTGATAATTCGCATGAAAAATGGAGCCCCAGACTCGGAGCCACTTATACCGTCTCTCCGGGCTTGAACCTGTTCGGAAATTATTCTCAGGGCATTCGCTCGGTCAACTTGGCACGGTCTGCATTCCAATTGAAGTCAAATGTCAATCCTGAAAAAGAGGCAAGCATTGAAGCCGGTGTTCGCGGGCTGTTGTTTGAAATTTTTGAATACACTCTTGCCGGGTTTCGGATCAACACCAAAGACAAGATCATTCAGAAAGACCGCTATCTGTATGAAAATGCCGGAGAAGCCCGATCCGAAGGTTTCGAAATGAGCATCACCGCGAATCTTGCTCACGGAGTCTATATCACAACGGATTACACTCATCTTGATGCCGAATTTACGGATTTCAAAACCTCAATGACTAGTTCTTATGATGGCAAAAAAGTACCTCTGGTGCCGGAAAATATTTTCGGTGTAACTCTCGGCTGGAGAAGCGCGCAATACGGACATATCAGCGGTTCAGTCCGGTATGTGGATGAAAAATTCATAGACAATGCCAATACGCTCAAATTGGACAGTTATGTGGTTACAGACCTGAAATATATGTACGGTCTGAAGAATATTTTTTCCAAAGAGGACAAACTTGATTTCAGTATTGCGGTCAATAATCTGTTTGATAAAGCTTATGCGGAATACGGCGAAAGCAATGGCGGGTCTTATGCGAATTTTCCGGTTGCATTTCCGGGAGATGGAAGAGCCGTATTTGCAAGCATAGGGTATTCTTTTTGATGAATCCGATTCAGGCATGGAAAAACTTTCAGGATAACAGCCCCTATTTTCAGGCAGTCAGAGCAGACGGCGAGGAATCCGCATGGCAGGAAATTGCTGCGGATTACGATAATATCGTCTATCCCGATGGTCAGAAAGAGCAGATTCTTTCACGGCTGATTCCTCTGATGAAAGATGCGAAAACCGCTATCGAAATCGGAGCAGGTCCCGGAACACTGACGGTCGGGTTGTCGAACTACTTCGAACATCTGACCGTAATCGAGCCTTCACCTTCGATGGTCGGCGTTTTAAAGCAGAGATTGAACGGCAGCCGAGTTTCTATTCTTCAATCCAAATGGGAAGATGTACAGCCCGAACCCGCAGACGTGGTGATTGCCGGAGGATGTCTTTACGCATTCTATGATATAGACAAAGTTCTCCTGAAAATGCTGAAATATGCAAAATCAAAGGTTCTGATAACACATTTCGGAAATGACGGGCTATGGGATTTTGATCATCGCCTGATTGAAAAATTGTCCGGGACAAAGCCCTGCCTTTTCCCATCTCTGTCTCTGTTTACCGATGTTTTGGTACAGTTGAAAATTCCAGCAAATACAGAACTTTTTTTCATCAGAACCCGCAGGAATTTCAGTAGGGAACAATGGATCAATGGTTCGGACACTTTTTTATAACCTACTGTTTATACATAAATTTCAATTCTTGCAGTTTAAGATAACGGGATCATGTATTTTCAATAGGTTATTTTGCATTGCAGTCTTATTTTTAAAAAACTGTCCGAAGTATTGA
>CAZMDM010000473.1:0-3944 GCA_964564775.1 uncultured Desulfonema sp.
GCATAGATATTACTAGAAAATTATTCCGATTGGATGATGATAGCGATACAGGTTGATTTGGATTTTAACCCACATAAAAAAAGAATTGAACAGATCAGACAGATCAGGAGGATCGCATGGAAGCCGAAGATCGTTACCAGCGCGGCTGGGAAAGGCTCAAAGAAATTGACGGCGAAGCAGGCGAGCGTGTTATTGAAAGTCTGAAAGACATCGCCCCGGAGTTTGCCCGTTATGTGATCGAATTTCCGTTCGGAGATATTTATTCCCGTCCCGGACTCGATCTTAAATCAAGAGAGATTGCGGTTGTTGCAGCCCTGACTGCTCTCGGCACTGCCACGCCTCAGTTGAAAGTACACATTCACGCGGCGCTGAACGTAGGACTTACACGGCAGGAAGTGATCGAGGTCATTATGCAGATGGCGGTCTATGCCGGATTTCCCGCAGCACTGAACGGACTGTTTGCTGCAAAAGAAGTTTTCAAAGAACGGGATGATTCGGGAAAAAATTAAGATTTGTTATCTGCTGGAATCTGCCGATCTGGGCGGAGGTGTCAGAGTAGTCTTCGATCAGGCAAGGGCATTGACTGCGCTAGGGCATGAGGTCATCATACGCGCATGTTTCGGAGATCATTCATGGTATCCGTATCCTGTCAATATCCGTTATGTCGAACTGCTTGACACGCCTTTTGAAATTCCGCCTGATGCTTTGATCTGCACATATTGGACAACTGTAAAATCGGCAATCAATCTGAAAATTCCATTGACATTTCATCTCTGTCAGGGGTATGAAGGCAGTTTCCCGGAGCTGGAATCGTCTCATTCCGAGATCGAAGCCGCATATCGGAGTCCTATTCCCAAACTGAGCATCGGAGAATGGATCAGCGAGCGTCTGCTCAGGATATTTGGAACCGATGCTTTTCCGATATTCACCATCGGACAGATTGTAGATAGCGAACTGTTCAAGCCTGAAAAACATTGGCTGAAAAAGCTGTTTTCTTCGAGATATCAGGCAAATATTCTGGTGGTCGGAGATTATCCGATTTCATGCAAAGGCATTGCCGATGCGCTGAATGCAGTTGCCATTCTGAGATCACGAGGAGTCAGGCTTCGGCTGATTCGGGTGTCGCTGTATCCGCTATGTGATGAAGAACAAGCGATTACGCGGGTTGACGAATCTTATGTCAGCATTCTGCCGACACAGATGGCTTCGATATACCGAAATAGCGATATTCTGATTGCTCCGTATCTTTCTAACGAAGGATTCGGACTTCCTTTGGCTGAAGCAATGGCGTCAGGGATTCCGGCGATCGCAACAAAGATTCCCTCTTTCTTAAGTTTCGATGAAAAACAGGATTATGCGGTTTTTGTTCCGACAAACAGTCCTGAAGCGATTGCGGACGGAATATGTTTGATCATGAGAAATCCGTTTTTGAAAATGAAGCTGGCAAAACGAGGACCGAATCTGATCCGAAAGCAATTCAGCGCTGAAATTGTGGCAAATCGGATCATTGATATTTTAACAAAATGTATGGTATAGATATTCAAAAAAATCAGAATTTTAACGGCTCTGTGGAATCGCTGAGAGGTATCGCGGCAATGATGGTCGCGTTATTTCACTGCATCATTATTATTAACAGAGACGAATCTCTATTTTTTCAAAAAATAGTAACAGGATCGCTGTTGTTCTGGTTTAACGGTGCAGCCGCGGTAAGTTTGTTTTTTGTCATCAGCGGCTATGTGCTGGGATTATCTATGGATAAAATGACAAAGATGCCTTTCTGGCAAAGATACGCGATATTTCTGGCACGCCGGATTCTTCGTATCTATCCGATGCTGGCTGTGTCTGTGATTCTTTTATCGCTATATCTTTGCAGCTTATGGAAAGCCGATGATTCTGTTCAGAAAATGAAAACTTTCGGAATATATTATCTGCGCGATTTCAATCTGAAAGATATCGCATATAATATCTTGGGAATTGAAAAAAATATCAATCTGGTAACATGGACACTTCAGGTCGAATTGCTGATCGTTCTGATTTTGCCGATACTCCATGCGTGGCATCGCTATAACCATCGGATAATCAATATAATACTGCTTTCAGGCTGTATCCTGATGTCTTACGTTGCCGACCGGAATCTGATACTGAAATATCTGCTTCCGTTCTATATCGGGCTGAGTCTGCCCGAATATCGGAAATTTTTCTCCGATTTATACCAATATCCGCGAATATATGTTTTGTTTTCAGGAGCGGGTGTTGTCGGCTTGCTTGCCTGTTCGCATTCCATGATTGTAAGAGATTCATTCGGGTTTCGTCTGGCTATTTCGATCTTCGGAGGTTTCACGCTGTCTGGTGTTTTATTCAGCCGTAACTATCTGCACGACCTGTTGGAACACAAATCTGTTCGAATAATGGGAAAAATTTCATACAGTTTTTATCTGCTGCACTGGGGTATTCTGGTTATTTTCAGCACTGAATTTATCAAATTGATTCCATTGCAGTATCTTATGAAAAATTCCCTTTTATTCAGCTTTGTGATGGCAATTACGACGATACCGCTGACCCTGATCATGGCATGGTTCAGCTATCGTTATGTCGAATATCCCTGCATTGTCCTTGGCAGAAAGATCGGAAACATTTTTTGGCTGCATCGGAGCAGAGAAGAGATAAAATATGAATATTCTATGGAAAAACAGCGTTCCTCCTGATATTTTCGAAGTCCGCTTTTCTTATGACACCTGCCGAAAGGTCAGCATGGAACACTGTATCCCGCTGATCGGTAAAGAGTCATGGGTGGAATTTTTGCCGGATGAGCCTTTGGCAGAAATTCTCGATAAAACATCGTCGGATAAGCTTCTAATTGTGAACGAGCCGGAACTGGTGTTATCGCAGACAGCACTCAGACGACTGGCAGAAGTGTCGGATTCGGGATACGGCGTGTGCGGACCCGTGTATAATGAAACCCCGCATACTCGGCAGATCGCAGATGTGCAATATCTATACTACAATGTAACAACCTTTTTGGAAATTGCGGAATTGCTGGCACAAAAACCGAAATCGGAAATCTCGGAGGTTCAGGAGTTGGATTCGGCATGTGTGATGTATCGCCGGGAAACGCTCGAATCGCTTGACGGAAACCTGAAACTTAGCGATATTCTGCCGCATATTCAGGGTACAAAAGCAGTTGATCCGGGGGCATACATTCATCGTTTTGCCAATTATTACAATTCCGAAAGAGATGATCTGGCAAGACTTGTTCCCGAAAATGTCAGACGCGTGCTGGATGTCGGATGCGCCAGGGGAGGATATGGCAGAAAATTGAGGCAGTTGCGACCGGATATCGTATTGACAGGCGTAGAACTGAATCCGATCATGGCTGAGACTGCGCGTCCGTTTTATGACGAAATCATAACGTCTCCGATAGAGGAAGTCCGATTTTCCGATCAATTCGATCTGATCAACTGCGGCGATATCTTGGAACATCTTGAGAATCCGTGGGAAATGCTGAGACGGTTTTATGAATTGTTAAAGATCGGCGGATATTTGGTTACCAGTCTTCCGAATGCCGGGCATTGGTCAATCGTGAGCGATCTTCTGAAAGGAAAATTCGAGTATATTCCGGTAGGATTGTTATGCGTTACCCATATCCGATGGTTCACCGAATCTTCGATAAAAAAAGCATTGCAAGACGCCGGATTTTCGATTGATATTTTTCAAAAAGAAAAAAATACGCCTACACCGAAAGGGCAGATATTCATTCGGGATATGTGCGACAGAGGATATGGAGATGAAGATTCCCTGATGACGCATGAATTTACGATAAGGGCTATAAAAAAATGAGACGGAGGTTGATATGCAAACCATAGAAGCCAGCGTTGTTGACTCAAATCATCTGAAATTATCGAATCCGATTCCGATGCAACCCGGCTCGAAGATAAGAATAATAT
>CAZMDM010000474.1:0-2012 GCA_964564775.1 uncultured Desulfonema sp.
GTTCAAAGGTATTCCGACCATAGGATTCAGCACTTACGGAGAAGCGTATATCGGACATATGAATCAGACCTCAACCATGCTGTTGTTCAGATAGATATAAAAATATGGAAAAGGTTCGCAACATTGTAAAAGTTGTCAGAAAAGTCGGCATCAATGAGCAGCCGAGTGATTTCGAGTATTGGCAGAGTCAGTCATATGAGGATCGGTTGGCGGCTTTGGAAGAAATCCGTTTGGAATATCATGGCTGGACTTATGAAACTCAACCAAGACTTCAGAGAGTTTGTACAATCGTTAAACGAAAATAATGTCCGTTATCTGGATTCAGTGGAAAAATCAACAAAGATTACGGATGGGAAATCGCATTGTTTCATAAACTGCGTGATTTCTCAGACGGAATAACCTTCTTTGAAATGAATGATGAATTGGGACAGATATTTGGCTGATCATAGCCCAAAATTCGGAATTCACATTGTAATTCTGAACCATACTTTGATTGAAATGAATATTTATTATCTGCATCACAGGGATTGAATGAAAAACGGAGAACGAGTCTGATGTTGAAACAACTTCAAATAAAAGGCTTTAAAACCATACGGGATCAGATAATTGATCTTGGCAAGATAAATGTGCTTATCGGTGCAAACGGAGCAGGAAAATCCAATTTTGTTTCGTTCTTCAAGATGCTGAACTCTATGGTTTCGGGAAGATTGCAAGCACATATAGGAATTGCCGGAGGTGCTGATACTATTCTTTATTATAGTTCCAAAACGACCCAAAAAATAGAAAGTTCGCTGACATTTGAAATAGATAACGAATCACCTGTAAGATATAATCTGTCATTGGTTTATGCGGCTACGGATTCTCTGATGATTGATACGGAGTATTACAATTATAGCAATAATGGTAATAATATCGGATATTTATTAAGCGGAACATCAAAAGAATCCGGCTTATATTCTCTTGTTGAAGAACATAAGGGCAAGGAATGGCTGGAAAAGATTCGTCATATTATAACTCAATGCCGTTACTTTCAGTTTCATGACACATCAGAAACAGCAAAAGTCAAACAAAATTGCTATGTTGAAGACAATCAATATCTGAGAAGCGATGGCGGAAATTTATCCGCGTTTTTGTACATGCTCAGAGAGACCAGACGCCCATATTATAAAAGAATCATATTGACAATCCGGCAGATAATGCCTTTTTTTGATGATTTTATTTTGGAACGCGGGCGATTGAATGAAAATTATATCGTGTTGAATTGGAAAGAGAAAAATTCCGATCTGATTTTCGGTCCTCATCAGTTATCGGACGGCTCGCTTCGTATGATGGCATTGGTTACGTTACTTTTTCAGCCTGAAGAATTTTTGCCGGATGTGATTCTGATTGATGAACCAGAACTTGGTCTGCATCCCTATGCGTTGGATACGATTGCTTCTTTGATCCGACATGCTTCCGAATACAGCCAAGTGATTATTGCAACTCAATCAGCGGATTTGATGGATTATTTTGAACCTGATGAAATTATTATTGCAGAACGTCCTGATAAAGAAACTATTTTCAAACGGCTTGATGCTAAAAAGCTCAAAGAATGGCGTGAAGAATATACGATGTCCGAGCTATGGAAAAAGAACGTATTGGGAGGTACGCCTTGATCCGGCTCAATATTATTGCGGAGGGAAATACCGAGCAGAATTTTATCAATCAGATTTTACGCAAGCATCTTGCCTTTTACGATGTATTTGTGTCGGTTCGCCGTGTTGAAACTGAAAAAGGAGGTTCGCGCGGAGGCATGACAACATATCAGAAGGCTAAAAACGATCTGTTACGGTGGATGAAAGAAGATCAGAGTAAAGATGTAAGATTTACCACAATGTTTGATCTTTATGCATTACCGAAAGATTTTCCCAATTTCGATAGTGCTTATAAGAAAGCCGATCCTTATGAAAGAGTTACATTTATAGAGAAAGCTTTGAAAGAGGATATTCAGGATTATCGTTTTATTCCATATA
>CAZMDM010000475.1:0-2073 GCA_964564775.1 uncultured Desulfonema sp.
TTTTCTCAGAAACGATTCGGAATGTCAAATTTTAAAAAATTTCTCAGATTCGGATCAAAATATCACGCATAAAACCATTTGACATTTTCTGCAAAATCGTGTCTGTTATAGCCGGAAACAAGATCGATGAAAAATATAGAAAAATATATCGGGAGGCGGTTATGATCGAAAAAGTCATCATTATGGGGGCTGCGGGCAGAGATTTTCACAATTTCAACATTTATTTCAGAGACAACTCCCGATACAAAGTGATTGCATTCACTGCAACCCAGATTCCGAATATCGAAGGACGCTTATATCCGCCCGAACTTTCCGGTAATTTTTACCCCGATGGGATTCCCATTTATCCCGAAGAACAACTTGCAGAACTGATTCGTCAGCATAAAATCGATCTGGTCGCGTTTTCATACAGCGATGTGCCGCACACCGAAGTCATGCACAAAGCCTCTTTGGTCATGGCAGAAGGCTCGGATTTTACGCTGATCGGCGCGACATACACCATGCTCAGATCGTCAAAGCCGGTGGTTGCTGTCTGCGCGGTGCGGACCGGATGCGGAAAATCGCAGACCACCCGCAAAGTGGCTGAAATTCTGCACGGGCAGGGCAAACAGGTCGTTGTGGTTCGTCATCCCATGCCGTACGGAGCCTTGAAAGCTCAGGAAGTACCGCGGTTTTCGTCATATCGGGATTTCGACACCTATCATTGCACCATCGAGGAGCGTGAGGAATACGAGCCGATTGTGGAACTCGGAATGGTGGTGTATGCGGGTGTGGATTATGCCAAAATTCTGAAGCAGGCGGAAGCCGAAGCAGATGTGATTATCTGGGACGGAGGCAACAATGATACGCCCTTTTATTTTCCCGATGTGCATATCGTGCTGTTCGATCCGCATCGTCCGGGGCATGAGCGAATGTATTATCCCGGGGAAACCAATATGGTCATGGCAGATATTGCCATTATCAACAAAGTGGATTCGGCAAAACCCGAAAATATCGAGCTTGTTCGTCAGAATATTCGGAAATATGCCAAAAAGCAGAAATTGTGCTGGCAGAATCCGCGCTGATCGTCAGCCAGCCGGAACTGATACTGGGAAAACGGGTTCTGGTGGTGGAAGATGGTCCCACATTGACGCACGGGGAAATGCCTTTCGGAGCGGGCGAGCTTGCCGCAGAAAAATATCGGGCAACAGAGATTGTTGATCCCCGTCACTTTGCAGTCGGTTCTATTCGGGAAGTTTATCATAAATATCCGCATATCGGGCATGTGCTTCCGGCAATGGGATACAGTGAGCAGCAGATTCACGATCTTCAGGAAACCATTCGTCAGACCGATTGCGATCTGGTTTTGTTTGCCACACCGATTCATCTGCCCGGACTGGTTGCGATAGACAAACCCGCACTGAGAGTGCGCTATGAATATAAAGACCACAGTGATCCGACCCTGAAAGACCTGCTACTCAAAAAGCAGTGCTGTTAAAGAGGTTTTCAATGACGATCAGATCAGCATCATGCACCGGCGTCATATTGGCAGGCGGGTTGAACAGCCGCTTTTCCGGCAGAAACAAAGCTATGATCGAAGTGAACGGACAGCGCATCATAGATCGGATATATGATATTTTTCATCAATTATTTGAAAATATTATTATTGTCAGCAATGATCCGATGCAATATTCGGAATGGAACGCGCTCATTGTCAGCGATATATTTCCGATCCGAAGTTCGCTGACCGGCATTCATGCAGGATTGTTTTCATTGTCAACACCTTATGCTTTTATGACTGCCTGCGACGCGCCGTTTCTGAAAAAAGAACTGATTCAGCATCTGGTCGGGCTTGCAGATACCCAATTTGACGTGATTGTTCCGGAGACATCCGAAGGATTCGAACCTTTATGCGCGGTGTATTCGAAACATTGCCTCGGCGTTATTGAAAACCATCTGAAACGCCGAAAATTCAAAATTCGGGAAATATTCAGAAAACTTCGGGTGAAAACAGTTTCGGAATCCCGTCTGCGACAGTACGATCCGAATCTGGAATCATTTCTGAATATCAATACACCGCAAGAACTTATAAAA
>CAZMDM010000476.1:0-10895 GCA_964564775.1 uncultured Desulfonema sp.
GGACTATTACTTAACTCCCTCATACTCCCTCCTGTTAATCTCAGCCTTCAGAACGTCACTGGCGAGATCACCGGAACCGACTCCTTCACGCTCCGCAATCTTGCATGTGAGACAACTGATTCGAAGGGGTCAAAGCAGGAATTCAGCGCGTGGGGAAAATTTCAGTGGAATCCCTCCACGCTGTCATGGACGCTGAAGGACGCGGGAGTGGAGAAATAATCTGTTGTGTCAGATCGTTATGCAGAGGTGCGGCTGGCGTATCTCTGCATAAACATTTACAGGAGGCAAAATCAATGAAATTAAGAAAAATCATGCAGTTGTGCTTGATATTGCTGATGCTTTCAGTGTCTGCTTATGCAGATGATTGCATTCAGGCAATATTGGATACTCCTCATCTTCCGAGAGTTTCTGTTGACGCTGAGGGAAATCCTGTTGTCGGCGGTGAATTGATATATGATTATACTCCGGGTGAAAGAGATGTTCTTACCATATCCCCTTCGGGAGATGCGCCCGGAATGTATGAAATCAGAATCAGAGGAGTCAGAGATTCCGATAAGGTTGAAATCAGAAGCGTTCAGGCTTCTGTCAGGCGTTACGATAACCCATGCGCGGAAGCAGTCAGTAAAGATGCGGTCTGTCTCTGTCTGAGCGATACTCTGGTAGTCGAAGCACAGATACGGAAGGGAACAACATCCGGCAAAAGTACCTATGAGAAAAAGTTAAAGGTGTTTCTCGGAGAAGGCTCGTATTATATCGTTTATTTCAAGCTTTCAGAAGACGGTAAAGAGTTCTTCGGAAGAGTGGTGTCAGAAGATTCCTGCGAACCTCTGAATGGTTTGCATGTAACTCCGAAGTCCCCCGTTAATCTCAGCCTTCAGAACGCCACCGGTGAAATCAGCGGAACCGACTCCTTCACGCTCCGCAATCTCGGCGCCGAACTGGGCAGCGGAGAAAAATTCAGCGCATGGGGAAAATTCCGGTGGAATCCCGATACGCTGTCATTCGAACTTAAAGATGCCGGGCTTCAGTAGAATTGCCTGATTTTTTTTACAGAGGTGCGGTTGCCGTATCTCTGCATAAATCTGATTTTCTAACACAAAAGATTGAAAGGAAAGACCCATGAAGTTCAGAAGTGTCATTCAATTGTGGATAGTGGGATTGATATTCTTAGCATCAGCGTTTGTGTATGCGGAAGATGAGAATATTCTTACCGTAACTCCTCCGGCAGGTGGCGGACCGGGAATTTATGAAATCACAATATCAGGAACCAGAGATTCCGATACGGCAACAGTTCGGGAGTACACCACTGATATCAGGACTATGTATTGTCATATCGGTGAAGCGGGGTGCGTACCAAGTGTAACCGTCAAAGCAACCATAGAAAAGGGGCAAAATCCCGGCAGGAGTACTTATCTGAAGAAATTCAGGCTTTTGCTGGAGGAAAGCATGTATTACTTTTCTTTCCTTCTTCAAGGAGAGGGCGCCGATGGGAATTATGATAAAGAAGGCAAGGTCATAATGCCGTCGTCCTATGAGTATACCGGGTTCAGCGGATTGCTTGTAGGCAGCGGACGCCCACCCGTCAATGTCAGCTTACAGAACGCCACTGCCGAAATCACCGGAACAGATTCGTTCACGCTCCGCAATCTCGGTGCCGAACTGAGCAGCGGGGAAAAATTCAACGCGTGGGGAAAATTCCGGTGGAATCCCGATACGCTGTCATTCGAACTTAAAGATGCCGGGCTTCAGTAGAATTGCCTGATTTTTTGCAGAGGTGCGATGTGCCGTATCTCTGCAGAAAAATAATTGTAATTTCATGCCGGTCGGTCGGGCAGATATCCGGTCGGATACCGTTGACCTGTAAATATAGTCAGTTTTTACAGGTGATGTATCAGATTTTCGAGTTCTTTCGGAGAAAATTTTCCGATATCCGAAGGCAGAGCGATTCCGTGTGCTGCTGCCTGACACCGGAGCCAGTTGGCACGGGTAACCACACACGCGCCGGTCAGAAGATTCATAGCCAGCGTAACCACTTTTCGCTGATCCGGCTTTTCCAGAAAAGACCCTTTTGCCCATTCATTGAACGCACCCAACGCGGGACCGCACCATATCTGATAGTCGAATCTTCGGGAAGGCTCGCCGCGAACTGCCCATCGGGACGACTGCCCCAGATATGATCGGAATACCAACGCCATCTTGTGTTTGGGGTCTTTTTCCGCTCTGTCGAGTTGTCTCGGGTCGCGTTTGGCAAAAAACTGTCGGGTGCTTTCCCATTCCTGCTCGAAACTGCGCCGTAAAATATCTTTTTCGATCATTGCCCGATGTTTTTCGGGAATATCTTCATATCGGTCATATCGGGAATACATCTCATATAATTTGGCTGCACGCTGGGGAAACATGGTGCCGCGTTTGATGACTTGCACCTTCACGCCCATTTCGAACATATCCGCAGCCGGAGCCATGGTTACATCTGCCTGCTGAGTTTCCGCGAGCATCTGCCTGACCGTATCGCAGGTTCCCGATTCCACGCACGCCTGATTGATCGAGCCGGTCGGAATATATGCAGCGCCCATTGCAAACGCGGCTGCCGCAGATTCGGGTGTGGCAATTCCTCCGCCGAGTCCCACGCTGATCGGATGCGGATACGCATATTTTGCAACCATCTCATCTCTCAATGCCATGATGGTCGGCAGCAATGCCAACGCGGGACGGTTATCCGTATGACCGCCGGAGTCCGCTTCCGCACTAACTGCGTCTGCCATCGGCACACGCCTTGCCAAAGAGGCTTCCTGTTCCGTAATCATTTTTTTATCGAGTAATTGGGCAAGCAGTTTTTCCGGTGCCGGAGAAAAAAACTTTCTGGCAACTTCGGTGCGGGCAATTTTGCCGATCACCTTGTTGGGACATACAATATTTCCCTGCTGATCCTGATAAATGCCTTTGATTCGGAAATACACCAGCGGCAGCGTCAGATCGAGATACGCAGACGCACAGATCCTCCGCATTCCACGCCGTAAATATAAATTGACAATCGTATTTTCAAGTTCGGGATCATTGGGACTGTGAATCAGATTCGATCCGAACGGCAGATTGCCCATCGAAGACTGAAGCTGAACAACGGCTTTTTCCACATCTTCCGGCAGAAGTCCGGCAGACCCGAAAAATCCGATCATACCAGCTTTGCCCATTTCCTCCACCATTTTCACAGAGGTAATGCCGTTTGCCATTGCGCCTGCGACATACGCGTATTTAATTCCCTGATCTGCCTTGAATTTCAGATCGCCCAGATGTTCCGGCATCAACGCAGGTGCGTAAGCATATAAAGGATAGGATGATGCAGGAGTGGGTGAATTATCTCCGATACAGATTTGTCCGAAATTGCTGACCGCCAACTGCTCGTCAGCTTTTACCAGATAAACCGGATAACGGATATGCGATACCGCCTGTTTTATTGCCTGATTTCCGATCTCAGGGATATCTTCGCCTGACCACCAGCCATTATGATTTGCTAATGTATGCAAAATTTATGTTTCCTCCTGTAAAAGTCATTCAGATGCAATGCAGACTGCCGGAAATTCAAATACTGTTTAGAATTTTCCGGAAAGAATAATAAGTTCTCTGACCACCTCTTTCATCTGTTCCGCCTGAAAATTAAGCTGTTCGGAAGCCAAAGAAGTTTTTTCCGCGGTTTCGGTATTTTCCTGAGTCATTTTATTGATTCCCGCGACCGTCTGATTGATCTGATCTGTTCCTCTTGCCTGTTCCTGAGATGCAGCGCTGATTTCTTCCACAAGTGATCTGATATTATTAGTGATATCGATCACTTTGACAAAAGCTTCATCTGTTTTGCTTACCAGTGATTTGCCATCTCTGACGCGATTAACAGTATTTTCAATCAGAATTGCTGTGTTTCCGGCAGCTTCCGCGGATCGGGAAGCAAGACTTCTGACTTCTCCGGCAACCACTGCAAATCCCGCGCCTGCTTCTCCGGCACGAGCTGCTTCCACTGCGGCATTGAGTGCCAGCAGATTAGTCTGAAACGCAATCTCATCTATTGTTTTATTGATTCTCAGGATATCTTCGGCAGATTTGACAGCCTCTTCGATAGATTGGTTCAACTCCGCCATCGAAGTACCTGCCTGCCTGACAACAGCGACAGTTTCCTGCATCAGGCTGTGAGCATGTTTGGCATTATCCGCACTCTGTCGGATCATGGAATCCATCTGCTCCAAAGACGCGGCGGTCTCTTCGACAGATGCTGCCTGCTCGGAAGTCCTTTGTGCCAATGCCTGACTGCTTTCCAATACCTGTAAAGATGCGGATGCGACTTCTTTTGCACTTCCGTCTATTTTATTGGATACATTCTGTAAAACGATAACAATTTTTCGGGAAATCAAAAATGCGATCAGCATACCGATCGCGATAAGCAATATGCCTGTAATAAATATAGCGTTTAAAAAATTGCTAGTTTTTTTGATGAGATATTTTCTGCTAAAGATAATTTCGGCAAAGCCCACAGTATGTTTTTCGCTGAACAGAGGAGAAAATACGAATACAGCTTCTTTGCTGTCTGTAATAACTGTTTTATCTGTCTTTCCGTAAGTCTTTGCTTTATCTTTTCGTTGCTCGCTGCCTTTCACAAAACCCAATTCGGAATCAAATACCGATACGGATTCGATCATATTGTTTTCGGTGCCGATTTTCAGCGAGCGGATGGTCTGCTCGATTGACTTTCCGTCATCCAAAGATATAACCTGCATTCCCAATGCAAGATTTTCGGATAAGAGACTGACGATAAAATGCACATTATCGTTCATAATTTCTTTGGAAAATTTTCTGATTCCGGAAGGCAGAATCAGAACCAGAAAAATAAGCATCAGAATTCCGAGACTGCTTCCCAAAGCCATCAGCCTGAATCCGATAGAAGATGTTTTGATTTTCATACTGAACCTCTTTTAATAATGAATATGAAATCATCGTTCCTATTGACGACTATGGAATCCTGATTTCTTCTCACACCAGCCGTTCGAATCCGACAGCTATGCTTTCGTTCTTTTTAAAATTCCGCATGAACCCCGACCAGAACGGTTCTTCCGATATCATCTGTCCACGCAAATTCCTGAGAATTGTCATTGAGCAGATTTCTGATATTGAGATAAACAGAGGTGTTTTTCCAGATATTGTATGATATTTTTGTGTTCAGCACAAACTTCTCCGGGCAATCGAACATCGGCAGTCTCTGTTTGCCGCTTTCGCTGTTGACGGTTTTGTATCCGTAAGTACTGCCTGTATAAAAATAGGCATTGCCATTAAGATTCAGCTCTTTCAATGGACGGTAATTCACGTCAATTCCGCCGTAAAGCAGAGGAGTTCTGCTGTGCTTCATATCTTCCAGCGTATATGCGCCGTATTTTTCCGAATACAGATTCGGGGCATAATCGGTCAGCTTCGTATATTGAACTGTTCCGAACAGTTTTGTAAAAAACCGACTGCTCTCGCTGTATGTAACTCCTATCGTCATACCATACTGTTCTGTTTCCAAATCCAGATTTTTCTGTTCATAAATTGTACGCCGGGAACTTACACCGCCGTCTTTGCTGATGTTGTTTTCAACAATACAGATCGAATAATAGTCTCCCGTGATTCCGTAAAAAACTTCCGTGTCCAGCAGAAAATGGTTCAAAAACCGCTGCCGATAGCCCAATTCGAGCATATCGGTTGTGGTCATATCCAACTCTTCATTTCCGCCGTAATGAATATAGCTTTTCGATGTCGGCGTGCTGGTTTCGCTTGTAAAATCCAGATAGGTCGGATATATCGCGGGTGAACGGGAAGATCGGGCATATACCGCTCTGATCAGGGAGTCGGGAGTTATATCATACGTTCCGCCGAGTTGAAATGACAGATAGGTTTTGTCCGGGTGATTGTATTTGTCCCCTCGAACTGCGGCAATCAGGCGATATTTTTCGGAAGGATGATATTCTGTGCGAAGAAATGCGGCAAATGTGTTCAGTTGCTCTTTTCCGGTAATAAAATCCGCCTCGTATTCTGCCTGCCGATAACTGATGCCCGGTCTGAATTCGAATTGGTTCCATTGACGCGCATACTCCAGAAGAACGTCAATCGTACTGAAATCATAATGCCAGCCTTTGATTCCGAGAGGTTCCTGTTCCCCGTCCAGATAGGAAATCTGTCCTGTGAAACCGAATCCTCTAACCTTGACATCCGCATATTGTGTCTGAGAATCGAAGGTAACCAAACTCGTGGCATTGTTGTCCAGATAGATTTTCTGCGCTCTGGAATCCTGTATTCCCGTGCTGATATCGAACGCGATGCTGTCAGAAGGCTTGAAATTCATAAACAGATTTGCCCCCTGCTGATTCAGTGCCAGATCGGGTTCGGGAAATTGTTCATCGGGATTTGACAGAGGACGGGGCGTATAGACGTACAAATCCGAAGGACGGGAAACGTATTTGTCCCGATAAAATTCATAATATCGGGTATCCTGACGATCTCTTTGCTGCGAATTGGCAGACAATATCATGCCGAATTTGTCTTTGTATCCGTATTCCAACGCGCCGCCTGCTATGCTTGTCTGATTGCTTCCGGCAGCCGCATCGCCTGAAAAGGATACACCGCATTCTTTTTTCGGTTTCCGGGTAATAATATTGATGACGCCGCTGACCGCATTGGGACCATAGAGCGCGGCACTCGGTCCCCGGATAATTTCGATTTTTTCCACATCAATCAGATCAATCGGCAGGGTTTCCCATGATGTTCCTCCCGTGAAATAATTATACACCGGACGGTTATCGATCATCACCAGCGTCAGCGTGTTGGAAGATGTGGTGAACGGAGAATTGGGCGGAACACCGTCAAGCCCCCGGATATGAATATCGAAATTGCCATTCGACTGTTCTTTGACAATCATGCCGGGAACAAGCCGCAGAGCTTCCTGAATCGAAGTCGCGCCGGAATTGATAATCTCCTGCCGGGTAATCACCGTGGAGGACAGCGGCGCATCAAATGCGGATTCTTCTTTTTTGGAAGCTGACTCGATTTTCAGATTCAGAAGATCATCCAAAGACATGTCCATATATTGTTCTGCCTGAACTTCCGTGCATAAACACATCAGGCATAGGGCTGCCAACATCCGAAAAATTTCCGATTTCATGCGTTTCATGGGAGCATCCTTTTTTATTGAATAGTTTTAGCTACTTTCAAAATAGCGGGATTCCAATCCCTGCCTTCCTCTTTGGAAGAAGTCATATTGAGCAGCACTTTGGGCTTGCCTTCAAAAACACCGATGCCCAGAGAGATTCCTTTTTCCACAAGCTCGGAGATGCCGGTGATGCTCAGGATTTTATTGGCTCTGGTATAGGACATAACTTCACTCAGCTTTGACGCATCTCCCAGATAAATCACAGCGGGTTTTTCGGAAGGCAGAGCCGCGTTTTCACTGACAGATGCCAGCTTGGCACTTCCGATCTCTTTGCCGACCCCTTTTTTCATCTCCGCAGCAAACTCCGGAGCGCCGATGACACAGATCGAAATATTTCCGCTAAGATTTTTATCGAATCCGAGAAGTTTGACAAACAATGCTGCCTGTATTTCCGGCGGAGCCTTGTCTTCTCCGTAAGCTAACGATATCAGAACAAAAGGCATGAGAATAAAATAGCAGAATATTTTTTGCAGAACCGGCATGATCCCTCCGATATGTGAAAATCGAACAAAAAAGGGTTGCGACATTAATGCCGTAACCCCCCTTATATCATTTCCATTATATATCTTATGGTAGGCGGTACTGGATTTGAACCAGTGACTTCTACCGTGTGAAGGTAGCACTCTCCCGCTGAGTTAACCGCCCTTTTGAATTTTAGTGTTATATAAGCCATTACAAAGCAGGAAGTCAAGCATTTTTTTCTCTTGACATTTTTCCCATCCGATATTATTATCAAATCAATTATTGCGATTTCCATTGTCTGCCTTCATCTTAAGATGGGGGGCGAAATGGCTTCGACGGGGGTAAAGAAGCTCCGACTGCATACCGATGGTTTCTGCCAATCGTTAAATGGTGGGAAATTAAATATAATCGCAGACGATTATAACTACGCAATGGCTGCTTAATCGCAGCCACGTTCTATCTGTTCGGCTCCCGCAGACCGGATAAGAGCGACGACTCAGCGGGATAGCGATTTCCGAGTGCCTGTGGCGGAATAGCAAAATTCAACAGGATGGCTCCTTGAAGAATCCTGCCTGAAGGAGGCTTGAGGAGCGAGATTTAAAATTCAGGATATGTATGTAGATGTCGCAGTGGAATACTTTCGGACGCGGGTTCAACTCCCGCCGCCTCCACCAAGTTTTATCAGGTTGATAGAAAATTTCTCAGGCTTTTCTCCGCGCAAGAGGGAAGCCTGATGTTTTTCAATATTCAGCACGGTGCTGTTCCGATTAGTGTTTTCAGAGAACTCAACACTGTTCTTCTCAGATGTTCCACTCTCCGCAAAGTAGAATGTCCGATTCTTTCCCGTCTTACATCTTTGACCAGCCACATTGTTCCGAAACTCTGTCCGTCATCGCAGATCAGCGGCAATTCTATGGTCATCAGAGAGTCATTATAGGAATCCACATTGATGCTGAATCCCTCTCTTGCCCATACCATTTTATGATTGCCGTTTTCTCCCATTGCCAGTATGACTCCCGATGTATCCAGCCCCAGTTTGTCCATCGTTCTTCTCAGATTACGCCATATCGCTTTTTGTTCCAGAAACAGTTCTGCTGTATCAAATCCTAATTTTTCCAATGCGTTGCATATATTTGACCACAGTGTTTTCATATCGGAGGACTGATAGATTTCCGCCTCGAAATTGAGAAAGGTTCTGCGATCATAACTAATCCCCATCTCATCGGTAACATCTTTGACCCAATCATAAAATTTTCCTGGACCGAAATAATCCGCATATCCTAACTGCCGAACTCCCAAAATCACCGCAGGAGCCAGAATCATCAGAATCAGCGAGTTGCCTTCATCGTTGGAGTGAACCATCAGAATTGCCAAAAGCCCCATGAAGACACAGGCTCCGTATAAAAAAAATACTGCATTTCTGTGCGTGAATCCGAGTTTCAGCAAACGGTGATGCAGATGGTTTTTATCCGGTGAAAATATTTTCTGTCCCAAGAAAAAGCGCCGTATCGGTGCGAACATCACATCCATCAGAGGAAGTCCGAGAGCGATCACAGGAATCAGACTTGCCACTGTGGCAGACGCTTTGATCGAACCCATAATGGAAAGTCCTGCCAGCGAATATCCCAGAAAATAACTGCCGCTGTCTCCCATAAAAATGGAAGCCGGGTTGAAATTATATTTCAGAAATCCGAGTGTTGCCCCGCCCAATGCTGCAAATCCCAATGCAACTTGAAGACGATTGGTTTTGATGCAGATCAGCAGCAATACCAGCGATACGAATAGGGTGATGCCGGCAGCCAGTCCGTCCAGTCCGTCAATCAGATTGATGGCATTCATCACCAGCACAAACCAGAATATCGTAATTGCCAGAGAAAGCCATTCTGAATGGAAAGCGAAAATCGAAACAGAAATGATTTTTAAGCCTCCCGTGTATGCGATACAGGCGATCAATATCTGAATTACAAGTTTGATTTTGGGATCCACCGGCTTCACATCATCCCAAAGCCCCAATAAAAATGCTATGGACGCTCCGATAAGAAATGTAGCAGTCTGACGGTCAAAAAGCTGTTCGAATACCGCTGTGGGATAAATCAGCGTGGCGATAAATGTCAGCACAAATGCCAGATAAATCGCCACTCCGCCTGCTCTGGGAATGATTTTTGTGTGGATTTTGCGCTCCGAAGGCATATCCACAATGTTGTATTTTCGGGCAATTATGGCAACCTGCGGTGTCAGCAGCAATGATAAGCCTAACGATGTGAAAAATATAATAATAATTGAAGTCATACTCCCCCCTGAAATTTGAAGACGCAGTTCTGATAGTCTGCGATTACCTTATTTCATATATGTTTCGGGAACAATAGGATGAGTATGGTATTTGCAGGGTAGAATTATGCTACTTTCCAGACCGAGCTATAAATCCCTGCTTAAGCAGGCTCAGAAGCTCTCATCTCTGAAATTTATTTCGGGGCATAGAAACGGACTTCGGAAAGAGGTCTATTGATATAGCAAACCTCAATCATCCGTGGAAAACTCCGTGAAACATACCCGGATTGAAATCCGAGCCTGTATCACATTGCCGTTTCACGGCATGGTAATGAAGGCGGGGGGTTCAACCCCTGCGGATAAAGAGGAAAAATTTTTCCATGAATCAGAACGGAAAGCTGTAGGCATTGAAAAAGGGAAGATTATCGGTAAAATCCATGCCACCCAGCGATTCCTGAAACGCAGAATCACATCCGAAAAAAAGCTTATTTCAGAAGATGCTGATGAGTTGAAAGCAATACTCAGGCAGCTTGAAGCAGAACTCAGAATCGTCTGAACCATGATTTTCAGGATTGAATGATTCACTGTGAATGATTGACAGGATTAAAAAATCTTGGTAATTCTGAAATCCTGTGAATCCCGGTTCGGACAATCAACTGTTTTTCCGACAAGAAAGGAGTCAGACCCATGTTTCAGTCCAAATTTTCCAAAATCGTCATTTCGCTAACCCTTATAACCCTTATGCTGGTGATGGTTAATGCGGGGAGCAGGTAATTGACGGATATTCTCAGAAAAATAAAACGGGCGGTTCTTTCAGGACAATACGCTTTCAGTGAAAAAGCGCGCTCGGAAATGGAAGCTGACGGGGAGATATCCATGATAAACATTACAATATGTCCGTCATGCGGCAGCAATAAAATCAGATGGATACGGAAAAACCGGA
>CAZMDM010000477.1:0-9546 GCA_964564775.1 uncultured Desulfonema sp.
TTCTGATACTGCGGCGTTCTTCAAAACTTCAAATAAAGAAATTTGAAGATATCGCAACGCCTGAGATAAAGAAAATTTCTATCGGCAATCCTCAATCCGTTCCGGCAGGACGTTATGCACAGGAAATACTGACGCATTTCAAACTATGGGATGGCATTAAAGATAAGCTGATTTTTGCAGAAAATGCCAGACAGGTTTTGGATTATGCTGCCAGAAACGAAGTGGATGCCGGAATTGTGTATCTGACCGATGCGAAATCCAAAGAAAAAGAAGTGCGGGTTGCGGCAACTGCGCCGCCGGAAAGCCATAAACCCGTGATTTATCCGATAGGAATTGTCAAAGATTCCAAAAACGGATCATCGGCAAAAGCATTTATTACTCTGATTTTGTCCGAAGACGGCGGGAAAATTTTACAGAAATACGGTTTCGAACCGATTCGGAAATAGTGTTATGGATGAGTCTGCTTTATCTTCACTGAAACTTTCAGTTCAGGTTGCGTCGGTGGCAACAGTTCTGATGATTTTTGTCGGCATTACCATTGCGTATTGTCTTGCCAGAAAAGAATTCAGAGGCAAGGAATTGTCCGACATGCTGCTGACGCTCCCATTAGTCCTGCCGCCGACAGTTACGGGCTATTACCTGATTGTCCTGTTCGGGCGCAACGGATTGATCGGAAAATTCATCTATCAGTGGACCGGCTTCAGCATGATGTTCACATGGTACGCTGCAGTACTGGCATCGTTTGTGGTGGCTGTTCCTCTGCTGATCAAAACCGCAAGAGCCGCTATAGAGTCTGTTGACAAAAATCTGATCGAGTCATCTCGCGCATTGGGGCTTTCGGAAATTCAGACTGCGCTACATGTAACGCTGCCGCTTGCCAAACGAGGCATTATGGCGGGCATTGTTCTGTCTTTTGCCCGTGCAATGGGAGAATTCGGCGCAACGCTGATGATTGCCGGAAATATTCCCGGAAAAACCGATACCCTGCCTATAGCGATTTATGCCAGTGCCAGCAGCGGAGACTGGGCAAGCGCCAATATGATGGTCTTGTTCCTGACGGTCATATCGGGAATTACGCTGTATCTGGCAAACAAACTCAGCAAGGGAACAGCTTATTGAAATTGTTATAATTTTATATATTTGAACGGAGGTTGACGTGGACAAACCCGAACATCACATTTTTGTATGTGCAAGCTTCAGAGCAGGCGGAGAAACCAAAGGCAAAGGCGGAGTCTGCCAGAAAAAAGGCTCGCTGAATTTCCTGCCGTATATCGAAAACGAAATTCTGGATCGGGGGCTGAATGCTCAGGTTACCAGCACGGGCTGCATGAAAGCCTGTGAACACGGACCGGTTGTGGTGGTGTATCCCGAAGGAACATGGTATGGCGAAATTGACAGCGAAGAGAAGATTGATGCGATTTTGGATGCGATTGAAGATGGTAAAGCTGCTGAAGAATTTCTGATTGCATGACACAGCAAATGCCTGAGGCATTGTTTGAATCAGAGCAGTGCCTCGTCATAAGATGCTATTTTAAATAAACTATTGACAAAATTGGGGTTATAAAATATATCCTTAGGAAGGTAATGGATAGGATAGGATCTCACCTTACGCAGTAATTTTCAAATGCCCTGATTTCCGCCGTTCGGCAAATGCCGAAATGCTCTTTCCGCTCTGAGGACAGATACGCATTTCAAGCCGTTTGTACACAGACAGATCAAATTACTGCGTAAGGTGAGTGAGTAAATATATGCGGATAATCCGCCCCCCTGATTTCCTGAACGGAGAATCTGTCTGTGGAACCTGATGAAAGCATGGGAAACCTTCATTGATATGAATAAAAGAGAGCTTGAAAAACTCCTCAGAAAAGCAGGATTCACAAAAAAATCAGGGGGCAGGCATGATATATGGATCCGAGACGGCTTTCCTCCGATTCCTGTTCCTCGTCATAAAGGAGATATACCGACGGGTACGGTTGAAAAAATTTTGAAATTCGCAGGGATAAGGACAGAAAAATGAAATTTTATTATGCCTTTTTTACAAAAACTCCGAATGCGGTTGAGGTGGAATTTCCCGATCTGCCAGGCTGTGTTACATTCGGTGATACGTTTGAGGAAGCTTATGATAACGCCGCAGATGCTCTGGCAGGATGGCTGGCAAATGCGGAGAAACAGTTTATCCGACAACCGTCCCGATACGAAGAATTGGACAAATCGGCAGGCGAGATCGTTCCGATTCCTTTGGATGAAAACATCCTGAATTCTTATGCGAAAACCAAGCGGGTGACTATTACGTTCCCAGCCGCTGTGCTTGAAAAGGCGGACAGATTCGGAAGATCGGCAGGTCTGAATCGTTCGGCATTGCTGATCAAAGCGGTTCAGGCATATATGGAAAATCAATGATAACCACAATACAATCAGTTGGTATCTCAGATATCATCAATGTCATATTTCAGGAGCTTTGATCATGCCGTATGTGAACATAAAGATTACGAATGAGGGCGTTACATCCGAGAAAAAGGCAGAACTTATCAAAGGCGTAACCGATCTCCTTCGGGATGTCCTCGGTAAGAATCCGGCAACAACTGTTGTTGTGATTGATGAGGTTTCCACAGACAACTGGGGTATTGCAGGCGAGCAGGTTACACAGCGCAGAAAACGCGGAATATAAATAGGAGAATCGATCTGTGGAAGCTTATGAAAGCGGTACATGGGAAACATTTATTGATGAAGGAACAAAATATCTCAGAACGGCTGTCAACGGGGCTGTGAAGCGGAAAGAGGTTTTTACGCCTGAAATTCTGTATAATATCACAGCGATGTCGGTTGAAAAGCATATCATGGGATATCTGCTTTATCATCATAAGCTCCCGGAAAACCATACTCTGAGAGATTTGGCAGATGCCATGTCTGCAAATTCCGATATCAGTGCAAGCTTATGCGAAAAATTGGCGTATATGGACAGTTTTCAGGAAATCTGTTCGCTGGCAGCATACAGCCGCAGCATTCCCGATGAAGCGGATGTTGCCAAAATACTGGAGATCGGAAAAGAAGTGAAAGCGTTGGTCTATCATTATCTGCCGCTTCCGAATGCGATGGATGACGGCAGTCCGGCAAAGGAGTGAACAATATGAACATCCGAAAGGCATTACCTGCCGATATTGACGGCATGATCCCGCTGCTCAAAGACCTGTTTTCGATAGAAGCGGATTTTTCATTCGATGAAACCTTGCAGCGTCAGGGACTTCAGCTTATGCTTGAAAACCCGGAGATGCGCTGTGTCATGGTGGCGGAAGATCAGAATCGGATTATCGGCATGGCATCGGTTCAGATTCTGATTTCGACCGCAGAAGGCGGTCCGGTAGGTCTGGTGGAAGATGTTGTGGTTGCATCGGAATATCGGCGCAAAGGCATCGGAAAGCAGATGGTGGATGAACTTGAAAAATGGGCATCTGCAAAAGGGCTTAAACGGCTTCAATTATTGGCTGACAAGGAAAATGCGCCTGCGCTTGAATGCTATCAACATCTTGAGTGGAAAACCACGCAACTGATCTGCCTCCGAAAAAAATTATACGTATAGCTTTCCTTTATGCAGAAATATCCCGGTAACCCTCCCTAGAGCGGGAAGAACATACTCCCCGTTCCATATCGGGGAAGGGATCCGGGGGCAGGTTTCCGCAGATAACGGAGGAGCGCTATAATATTCAGATCACATCAGACTTCAATCATCAGGCATCAATAATCGCCAAAGCTTCTTCGCGATACGCATCCATGATGTACGGAATGCCGGTGATTTTGGCACATTCTTCGGTCAGAGAGGCAAGATCGTCCCGGCAGATGTAATGGGTGCGCCACTTGCGTGCGCCAGCCATCAACTGCTGCAAGCCAATTCTCAGTTTTTCGGAAACCGTATACACACCGACCGCGCCGAGCGGGAAGTTTTCAACTTCTTTGCCGAATTTGTCTCTGAGTTTTTCATACGTTACGAAGATTTCCTCTTTGGTGGTTCCGTATTTGGAAACTGTCGGAGGAAGTCCGCCGTCTTCGCCCTTGAGCCATCTGCCGATGTTTTTGCCGACCATGCCCGGAATCATCAGCGCGCGCCCCATGCAGACGGCTTTGCAGAAGGGTGAACCCAGAGCCAATGCCTTGAAAATATGATCTTCGGAAGAGAAACCACCTGCGAATGCAATATCGGGAACCCACGCGCCTTTTTGGGCAAGCCGCAGGCAAAGCTCATACGCCATCGAATGCAGATAAATCGAAGGAATACCCCATTCGGACATCATGCGCCACGGGCTCATGCCGGTTCCGCCGGGAGCGCCGTCAATGGTGAGAAGGTCAATTCTGGCATCCGAAGACCATCGGATTGCCATTGCCAGCTCACGCATCGGATACGCGCCGGTTTTGAGTGTTACGCGTTTGGCACCGAGTTGGCGCATCCGGTCCACTTCTCTCATAAAATCGTCCTGACACAGAAATCCCACGCGGGAATGACGCTCGAATTCTTTGATCGCGCCTTCTTTAAAAGCAGTCTGATTCGCGGGTTTGGAGGGATCGGGAGTAACCAGATAGCCGCGTTTTGCCAGATCCATAGCTCTGTCCAGAGAGCTGACTTTGATTTCGCCGCCGATACATTTCGCACCCTGACCCCATTTTAATTCGATAGTCTCCACGCCCAATTTGTCCAGCACATATTCGGCAACGCCCAGCCGGGTATCTTCCACGTTCATCTGAACAATGATATCGCCATAGCCCTGATGATACCGGCGATACTGCTCCACTCTGCGGCGCATTTCGGGAGATTCGGTAACTTTGCCGTGCTGATTGACTTCCAACTGAGGATCAATACCGCAGACGTTTTCACCGCAGACCAGAGTGATGCCGGAAATTGCCGCGCCCACCGCGAAATGCTCCCAGTTCTTGCGGGCAATGTCTGTGCTGCCCAATGCGCCGGTGAACATGGGAACTTTCATTTTGACTTTCTCGGTTGCACCGTACCATGTTTCCGTATTCACTCTGGGGAAAATCGCATGATCCGGATCCGCTTCGATGCCAGCAGCACCGATGGCATAGCCCATGATGTTGAGGTGCGAATAATCCACCGGATAATCTTTGTCCGCGCCGGCAGTCAGTTCGCCGAAGGGAGACGGATACAGCAGTTCTCTGCCTCTGAATGTGGATACGAACAGATCGCAATTTCCTTTACATCCGTCCAGACATCGGCTGCATATACCGGACTGGGGGGCTACATTTCTGGAGCGATTTTTGGTCTGAAGTGCCTCGTTGGAATTGGGCTGTTGCAAATTCATCTGATCTTTTCTCCTTTAAAATCAATTTATTGTAAAAAAAAACGTCTTCATCCGCTACAATACGGATAAAGACGCCCTTGTCTCTCATTAATTGAACCCGACACGCCATTGTGCCGGATATTTTATGATTCAAACTTATATATCAATCAAAAATATGAAAAACTTTTTAGCTATACTGATATGATTTGTCAAGTTAAAAAAATAAAAAACTTTAGTTTAACTGATTCCAAAGCGATATCCCGATATCTTTCGATAATTCCCGTACAGATAGCCTTTATTGCTTGACAAAAACGGGAGAGGTTTAATATATATTTAAAAATAGGGAATATACTGAATTTTCATCATCCATTCACAGATAATCGTAAAGGTGCATTATGGAACTCAAACAGAAAGGCACAAAAGCAGATATCGGCGCATTCAAGCAGATGAAGGTATCTCTGGTATGGACATCTGCGGTTGATTTGGACCTGATGGCATTTTACAAAACCAAAGACGGACGCAAAGGCGGAATTTATTCCGCGAATTATGCGGGCGGCTCTTTGGGCAATCTCAATCAGTTTCCGTTTATCGAGCTTTCGGGAGATGAAGGTGTCGGCGCGGGCAGCGGCGATAAACGGGAGGAAATGCGGATTACCAAGCTGGATGATTTCGAGGAGTTATATATCTGCGCGCTCAATTTTACAGACGCGTCTTCGGGCGCGAACAAAGTGTTTGCCAATTACGATGCCCGTGTGGAAGTGGTAACGGATCGGGGAGACCGCTTCAATGTACCTTTGGATTCCAAAACCCCCGGCTCTGTGGCGGTAATCTGTAAATTTGCAAGCGGCTTTATCGGCACCTCGCTGACCAACAACAGCGAGGTGATGACTCTGGATGAATTCAAGACAAAGGTTCCGGGAGCAGATCAGTTCAAAGTCTCTTCCAAAGTTACCCTGAAATCCAAAAATGACAGCTTTATTCTCAAACCCAAAGCCGCGGGCGGGGAAATCCTGATCAATCTGAACTGGAATCAGAATCCGAAAAAACAGGACGGAGGCTTTTTCTCCAAACTTCTCGGCGGAGGCAGCAAAGGCATTGATCTGGATCTGGGCTGTCTGTTCGAAATGGTCGGCGGTATCAAAGGCGCGATTCAGCCTCTCGGAAAAGCCTTCGGTGCATTTGATCGCCCGCCGTATATCAATCATCTCGGAGATGACCGCACCGGCGCATGGTCCCAAGGCGAGAACATGAAAATTAATCTGGCATATACCGCGATGCTGAAACGGGTTCTGGTGTTCACCTATATCTACGAAGGAGTTCCGGATTGGTCCAGCACAGATGGCGTTGTAACCGTCAAAGTTCCGGGACAGCCGGTTATCGAAGTGCCGATGGGATCTCAGATGGATAAGCGGGCATTGTGCGCGATTGCCATGCTGGATTTCGATTCCGGCAATATCAAAGTAAGCAAGCTGGTAACATTTCATAATGATCAGCGAGATTGCGATGCGGCTTATCGCTGGGGCATGAAATGGGTTGCGGGAAGCAAAGACTGATCTTTTTTAATAACGATCTGTCCGATCTGTTTTTGCGGACAGACCGTTATCGCCCCCTTGCAGAATCGGATTTTCAATGAACCGATTTGTCCTGTTTTTCATCAAGCCTCGATTCTTTTTCCGTATGTGAAATCATCCCCAACTTTTCTACCACAACCCCGTTGAGCATTTTGTCGAATCGGAGATGTACAGAATAATCACTGAACAGATGATTAATCACGCCGATAATGACGCCGTTCTGATCAATATCAATATAAGAGCCTCCGATAGCAAATCTGAATTTCACATTGAGTTTTCTGCCCAGAAGCATCAGCGCATTTTTCTGGCTTGCCGTTGTAATGAAAAAAGACATGCCTCCGACCGAAATATCGGAAAGCTCGCCTTTGAATGCTTTGCCGATTGTGCTGCCGGATGCGCTCAATACCTGAAACATCACCGGACCCGAAATATTAATGCGCTTGTGCGCTCTTCGGTTGACACTTTTCTGAGCAGCCGATTCATAGCTCTTTTTGAGTTTAGCGCAGTGATCCTCAAGGCGGGAAGCCAGAGATACCAATCCTTCCTGCCATTTATTGAAATCTTCTTTTTCCAGATAACTCAGCCTGACTTTGGAAATCGTAATCAGAGATGAGGTGCAGAAGGTAATGCTGAAAAAGGTGTCTTCTCCGGCAATCATTCCCGGATTGACCACTCTGAGCAGGGATTCCCGTCCTGCCTGACTGTACACCAGTTTTGCCTGTCCGTGATTGATGAAATACAGGTGGTCGTTTCGTTCTCCCTGCTGAAAAATCACTTCATCGGGACCGTATTCCGCATGTTTCAAAGCAAAATACAGGGCATTGCTTTCCTCTTTGTTCAGGGTTTTATATAACTCTGCCCATATTTCCAGATGATTTTTATCCATAGCGCCGCTTTTTTCTTCTTCGATAATTTCGCCAGATTTGATAATTTCGGTCAGCGCCATAGCATCGATTTCATAAAGTTTTTCTCTCAATGCCTCGGCTTTTGAAAAATTTTTGGCTTTGGCATAATTGACAATCAGATCGAACAGCAGCTTTACCGCCTGCTGAGTTTTGCCCTGAGACGCATACAGATTGACAGCCTGCTCCTGTTTGGACAGATCGTTGCTCATGGAAGTTCTCCTTTCAGGACTTTCTCGATAGCAGAACACCCTCGATAAAGGGGTCAATTCCCCCATCCAATACCTGATTCACATTGCCGATTTCGAGATTAATCCGGTGATCTTTGATCATCTGATACGGATGCAGAACATAAGAGCGAATCTGGTTTCCCCATGCAATATCGCTTTTGTTCTCGTTGATTTCCTGCAATTTTTCTTCCTGTTTCTGTTTTTCACGCTGATATAATCTGGCTTTGAGGACTTTCATTGCCAAATCTTTGTTGCGGTGCTGGGATTTTTCCTGCTGACACTGCACCACGATTCCGGTGGGCAGATGGGTAATGCGTACCGCGCTGCTGGTCTTATTAACATGCTGTCCGCCCGATCCGCTGGCTCTGAACACATCGATCCTCAGATCTTTTTCATCCACATCCACCACGATTTCGTTATTGAGTTCGGGATAGATAAATACCGCAGCAAAAGATGTATGCCGCTTGCCACCCGCGTTAAACGGAGAAATTCTGACCAGACGATGAATGCCGGTTTCGGATTTCAGATATCCGTAGGCATATTTTCCAGATGCCGTAAAGGTTACACTTTTGATGCCTGCCTCATCCCCGGGCTGAAAATCAATGATTTCAGATACAAACCCTTTATGTTCCACCCATCTGGCATACATCCGAAACAACATTTCCGCCCAATCCTGAGCTTCGGTTCCGCCCGCGCCCGCATTAATGGAAACAATCGCATTATTCGGGTCATCTTCGCCATCCAGCATCAGGTCTAATGAAAACTGATGTACTTTACGTCTGACATCTTCGATCTGCCGAGAAGCTTCAGCCAGAGTGTCATCATCGGATTCGTCAATGGCAAGATTCAGCAGGACTTCACTATCTTCGATCTCTTGGTAAAGCTTTTGAAAACTGTCCAGCTTGTCGGTCAGCAGGGTACGTTCTTTCAACACGATTTTGGCATTGTCAGGATTGTCCCAAAATCCGTCTTTGGCAATCTGCTCTTCGATTTCTTTCAGGCGTTTTTCTTTAGCGGCTAAGTCAAAGACAGTCCTTCAACTGCTGCATTCTTGCATAAAATTCTTTTACCGCTTGTCTGAGTTCGTAAGACATATCATGGTCCTCCTTAGAATATGATATTTATAATAGCTGTGATAGCTTTTTTCAGAGTTATTTTCTATAAAATATCAGGAATAAATCAGAGTTGTCAAAGAAAAAAAGAGGCTGTTATCCTGACCACCTTTGCACCGGGCGAAGGAGTCATGCTGAACAACTGAATCATGTCATAGACAGTTTGGATATTCTGATCACCGGAAAAAACAAAAATCAGAACAGATAGTTGCTTATAAATGCTCTGATTCTGTCTTTGCCCTGATAAATTCCGAAATGCCCTTCGCAGAGAATATCCGGCTCCAGCGCGATCATTTTTCTCAGAGAGCGCAGATAATCATTGCGATCCGACAACAGGCTTTTATCCAGAGGACCATGCACATCCTGAGCAAACAGCACGCTCAGCCCACCGGATTCGGTCAGATATGCCACAGACCCCGGCGAATGCCCCGTAAGCTGACGAG
>CAZMDM010000478.1:0-1906 GCA_964564775.1 uncultured Desulfonema sp.
CGATGGAACTTCAAACGTTAATTCCCATTCTCGAAAAGTATGTCTGGATGGGATTTACTATCGTCGCAATAGTCGGCATGGTTTTGAAAACCGACTGGACTGTGGTTATCCGTCATAGGAACAAAGATTAATCCTCCAATACAGATACCATCTTCCGTACCAACCTCCCGATGGTATCCGTATCAGAATCTATTTCAAAAACCCCTGAATAATCTTATTGACTGCCTGATCATACGTCAATCCCAAGCTCATCAGCTTCATCAACTGATCGTTGGCAATCTTGCCGATAGAGGCTTCATGGGTAAGCTCCGCGTCGGGATGAAATGCTCTGAGTGCCGGAACGGTCTCGTTTCTGCCGTTGTCCATGATGATCGCATCGCATTCGATATGCCCGTAAGACTTGGCTCTGGCTTCGAGATTGACATAGAAATTCTGCACCGAATCACCTTTGATAACCGAACGGGAAGTCATATTCGCCTTGCTGCCATCGCCTTCCAGCACAATCAGATTCTTGGATGTCGCGCTCTGATCAAAGTCGGTCAACACCCGCTCCGTAATCAGAATCGAACTGCCCGCTCCCAGATGCGCCTCATTCTGCCGCATGGCTTCATCCACGCCGCCGATCTGAGACAATTCCATTTCCGCATATCCGCCTTCTTCCAAAAACACTTTGGTTGTGGGATTCAGAATGCGTTTTCCCCTGCCTTCGCCCAACGCGACGTGCTTTTCCACATATTTGAGCTTGGCATTTTTGCCGATTCTGAACTCGTGGATGCCTGCATGACCTTCGCGCTCTTTGCCGCCGCAGTGAATGCCGCAGCCTGCCACGATGGTAACATCCGAATTTTCGCCCACGATAAAGGTGTTATACACCACATCATACAGCCCGGCTTGGCTTAAAATTACGGGAATATGCACGGATTCGTTGATGGTTCCCGGCTTGATCGTAATAATGATCCCCGTGCCTTCGGCATTGGACTCGATATTGATATTGGCGGATACTTCGCGCTTGAGCAGTTTTCCGTTTTTGCGGATATTGTACGCGCCTTTGGGAATGCCCTCCAAATCCGCCACCGCCTTCAACAGTTGTTTATCTATAGCATCGAACATCGAACGCTCCTTCGCAGGCATCGCCATACCCGCACATACTCAGATCGGTTAATATCGGACGTGCTCCTTCAAAAGAGCCGGTATAAGCAATTTTACCGTCTTTGATCAGGAGCAGAGTGTCGGCTGCTTCCAAAAATGAACGATTGTGGCTGACAACAATCGTGGTTGTCCCGGATTCGACCTGTTCCCGCTTGAGCAGATCCACCATAGGACCGATGGTCCACAAATCAATGCCGGTATCCGGTTCGTCATAAATCGCAAGTTTCGGATTTCGGGCAATCACGGTTGCCAGCTCGATTTTCTTGATTTCTCCGCCGGAAAGTTTGGAATCCACCGGCTTATTCAGAAAATCCATCGAGCATATCCCGACGCGTGCGATAATCTGCGCGAGTTTGCCTTCATCATCGGTTCCGGTAGAGATCGCCAGCAGATCGCGGAATGTGGTTCCTTTGAATCTTGCCGAATTCTGAAACGCATAGGCAATTCCCGCTTTGGCACGATCCGTAATCGAAAACGATGTGATATCTTTTCCGTCAAAAATCATCGTGCCGGATGTGATCGGATTGATGCCCATCATCAGCTTTGCCAGCGTGGTTTTGCCGCTGCCATTGGGTCCCGTAATCGCGTAGAACCTGCCTTTTTCGAAGTTGAAACTCAGATTATCAATAATGGTGCGTGGCTTTGCCCCATCTTCGGTTTCAGGTACTGTAAATGTAAGATTTTTCAATTCAATCATAGCTGCCCCCCCAGATGTCGGATGTCTGTCGGTTTCAGCCCTGAATATGCTATCAGAGGC